>NZ_JBHWWF010000005.1:168426-307999 GCF_042736455.1 Streptomyces sp. NPDC060064 | reverse complement strand
AACTCCCGTTGATAGCAATGCATCAACGACGCAGAACGCTCACGGTGACGCTCGTTGAAGACAGAGAAGAGAGGGGCTCAGGCCCCGTTGATAACCCGCGGGCCGAGCAGGGCGACGTTGGTCTTGGACTCGACGAACGAAAGGGCTGCCAGGTCCCGGATCATGCGCGGGTCGAGCTAGAGCCTGTCTCCTTGCTGGAGAAGCCGCCCAGCCGAACGGAAAGTCTGGCGACCCAAGGGGACTGCTCGGCTACGGTCGCTGGGGAGGTATACGCGTGTCCTGGCCGTCTGTGATCATCCTTGTCCCCGCGGAGCGACGCCCGTCCCTTGAGCGGCGAATCCGTGCCTTTGAGCTCGTACCGGATCCTGTGACGGGTGACGAAAGGCTGCACCGGCACGGGTACTCGTACTACATCGACCTCTCGGGCGGGATCCTGGCGGACTACGAGCCGGAAGAACTCGAGCAGGTGACGACTCGGGTCGGTGAACCGTACGCGGTCTACGTGTCGTGCCAGTCCATGGATGCGGCTCGGGCCTTCCTCCGCGACGTCCTTCCTGGTGTCGACGGTCTTGTCGACACCAACCATTACGAGATCCTGCAGGCGAGCGAGTTCCTCACACTAGTAGACCGTTATCCCGGATGGGACTGGCGTCGCCAACCGAGCACAGACCTCGAGTAGACCGGCTCACGTCGGCGTCCTGTCACCTGCGGGACCAGATCAGAATGGCAGCGAGGTGTGAGGGTCGGCAGGGTATCGTCGCGGCCCGCGGTCGGCAGCACACTGTTCAGCTGGGCGAGGAACGTCTGCGCGGCCAGGGTCGCCTCGGTCTGCGGGCGGGACCCGCGGCAGGCGAACAGTGGGGCCGGATGCCGGCTCGTCGTCAGGGTGTGTTCGGGCCTGTGACGATCGGGCCGTTGTCGTGGGCGTCCACCGGGGCGGCCACGGGGATCGTGGTGACCAGGGCCAACGTGGCACAGCAGACTGCCAGAGCAGGAAGAAGCGCGCGGGGGCGCCACGATGAGGTTCGCACGGGGAGCTCGATCAGTCGGTAGCCGGCCGCGGCGAGCAGGAGGGACACGCCGATGGCTACGGACACCTTCGTCACCTGGCTCCACTCCGGGTGGTTGACGCACAGGCAGATCCATACGGGCCAGTGCCACAGGTAGAGGCCGTAGCTGCGGTGCCCGAGCCAGAGGAGCGGGCGGGACGAGAGTGGCCTGCGGAAGCGGTCCCGGTGGGCGGCGGCATCGATCAGCGCGACCGCGGCGAGGCCTGCCACAGGGAGCTGCCAGGTGTAGAAGGCAGCCGAGTCGATGTCCGCGGTGCACCACAGCCAGGCGAGGACCGCCACCGCCGGCCAGGAGAAACGGGCGAACAGGCCCGGGCGGAACGCGATGACGGCTCCCAGCAACAGGGCCCCGGCGCGGGTATCGGTGCCCAGGTAGGACCGTTCCGGAGTGCCGGGGAGGTAGAGGAGGTGCGCCAGCAGGTAGCAGACCGCGGCGGCTGCGAGGAGGAGGTGGGGGTGGCGGATTCGGCAGCGGCCCCAGGAAGTGAGCCCGATCAGCAGGACCGGCCAGACCAGATAGAACTGCTCCTCGACGGCCAGGGACCACAGGTGGTTCAGCGGGGCTTGCTCCTGGGCGACGTCCCAGTAGTCGACGTGTCCGAGGACCGCGTACCAGTTGGACGTGTAGCTGAGGGCTGCCATCGTCTGGGCGTTCACGGTGGGGCGCAGGCCCGGAGGGTCCTGGAGGAGCATCCATGCCTGGACGGCTCCGACCACCAGCAGGACGGCGGGGAGGAGCCGTTTCACCCGCCGGAACCAGAAGCTCCACAGTGAAGGGCGTGGGGTCCGGGCTCGTTCCGTCAGGAGCAGCCAGGTGATGACGAACCCCGAGATGACGAAGAACAGGTCGACGCCGAGAAATCCGCCGCCCAGTCCGGTTCCGTAGTGGAAGGCCATGACCGCTGCGACGGCGACGGCGCGCAGGCCGTCGATCGAATCGATCCTCCGGTGGGGTGTCTCTTTCGCAGCTGTGGCCGGACGCTGTTCGACGGCCAGCGACACCTCAAGCACCGTCCTTGGCGAACATCGCGTTCAGTGCCCAGTTGGCCAGCCGGGCGCGGGCGGGTTTGGTGGGGTGCTCAGTGGGGTCGTAGACCTGTGTTCCCGCCAGAACGTCGGGACATCCGTCGTCATTGCACAACTGACCGCGCAGATCGAGCAGTCTCACACCGGGGTGTTTTGCTGAAGCCTCCCGGAGGACACGGTTCATCACCAGAGCGGAAGAGCGGTACTTCGGGTTGCCGACCTGCTGTGACGTCATCAGGTACAACGGGGTGTCGCGGCTGGTCAGAATGGAGATCGCCTGGTTCAGCCGGTCCCGGAAGGTCGTCTCGTGGCTCGGGGACGTGAGATCACGGGTCTCCTCCTCGCCTGCCAGCCGCTGCGGGGTGACATCCCAAAAACCGACGGTCAACAGGGTGGCATCGGGCTTGTACTTCGCCAGATAGGAGGGCCACTGGGTAGGCCATGCGCGGCATGCCTCCGGGTTCTCCTTACCCACGGGAAGCAGGATTCCGCAGCCACCGAGTCCCGCGTTCACGACGGTGTTGCGAGAGGTAGCGACCTCGCTCATGCCCTGACCAATGCTGGCTGACCAGGAGTCCCCCACCACCAGGACGGTCTTCCCGGTCACCTCGGAGGAGAGAGAACTGGGATTTGAGCAGCCGAGGACCGACTCAGCAGGTCTCGCAACGGGCTGGTCGATGGGCTGACAGGCCGCGGGCAGGAGACGGGCTCGGGGCCACCGGTCGTGGTGCGGCGGCCGGCACAACCTTGCCGTGTCCGCACGCGCCCAGGACCAAGAGCTCCCAGGCACTTGACGAAGGGGTGCGCCCGGCCGGGCGCACCCCTTTTCGCGTTGAGACCCGCATGCTCCATCGTTCTCACGGGGCCGCGTCGCCGGTCGGCGCGCGCGGTCAGGACGGGCGGGCGCCGGGTGTCACCCGGACGCCAGCCGGTCCCCCTCGGGGGTGTTCGAGAGCCAGCAGACGCCGCCCGCTGGGATCCAGGCGACCCGGTCAAGTGCTGCGACGACCCGATGGAGGACGGCGTCGTCGCCACCGGCCCAGGGTTCGAACCCGGTGTCGCCGATTTCTCCAATAGCCATCAGGCCACCCCTCACCACGTCAGCGAGCACCTCGCCGGCCAGGGCTCGGAAGTCGCCGCTCGACGGCTCGGCCGCCTCACGTGCGAGCCCGATCAGCCGGTCCACCGGTACCCAGTCGTCCAGACCCTCGACGAGAAGCTCACGGACGATGACCTCATTGTCCATCGGGTAGATGCACCTTCATTCCTTTGCCGGTGACCGGGAAGATGTCAATCGTCTCTCCGCCGGACCGGGACGCAGTACGCCACTGGATGACCGTTCCGTCCGCAAGCTTGTAGACGTCCGGGATCTTCGGCCCTCGGGCCGGCAGCCGCTGCGCACCGGCGGTCCACTGATCGAACGCCCCGCGCATCTCCGCGACGCTCGACATCTCCTTGACGTGTGGCTGCTTCCCCTTCGGAAGGGCGTCGAAGCCGGACTTCCATACACCGCAGCCGTTCGCGTTGTGCACCAGAAGGGGCGTGTCGCCGGCCAGTACATAGAAGGTGTGCAGGTTGGCAACGGTGAGGTTGTGGACCGTCCGGTCCTGGTCGGTCCACAACCTGACCGCGCTGATCTGGACGCGCGTGCCCGCGCTGGTGCGTAGCCACCCGCCCGGCTCCAGCTGCTGCGCCGTGGCCCACGCCTCGAGGTCGTCGACCCAGAATGGGTGTCCTTCGGTCGCGGTGACCGTGGTAGTGCCGTCGTCGGTACGTATCGTGACGTCGACCAGGTTCTTCTGGCCCTGGCCGGTGATGTGGGCAGTGACAGGCTCGGCCTGCGTAAGGCCGCTCTCCGGGTCACCGGCGAGCACTCGGTCGCCCACCTGTACCTGGTCGATGGGCAGGCGTGAGCCGTCTGCCATCACCACCGCGGTTCCGCCGGGAAAGCTGTTGCAGGTGACGGCTTCCTCGCCCTTTCGGGCCTTCTTGACGTCCTCGGCGGTCAGGAGACGGTCGCCGGCCCGCAGCCAGTGCAGGACGGACAGCCCTCCGAGTACCCGTTCCTTGGTGCCGAGCTTCTGACCGGTTACCACGTCCTTGCCGACGATGGCCTCGACGACACCCTTGCCGTCGCCGACACCCGGCAGCAGGTCCAGCAGCAATGACATTCTGCGCTGCTGTTCGGCCTCGTCCAGACCTGAGGAGCCGGCCCCCCAGGTGTCCCCGATATGGGAGAAGTCGAAGTCGATCCCCGGCATGTCGCGGAGCTTCTCGGCACCCTTCTTGATGCCGGGTACGTGCTTGTTGGCCTCCTTGACACCCTTGTTGGCCTGGGCGATGCCCTCGTTCATCTCCTTCATGCCCTTGTTGGCCTTGGAGATGCCCTTGTTGGCCTGGGACAGGCCACTGTTGACCTCGGCGACGCCCGCGTTCATCTCCCTCAGGCCGCGGTCCATCTTCGCGAAGCCTTCGTTCATCTGGTCGAAGGCAGCGTTGAGTTCAGCGAGGTCCTTCTCGAAGTCGAAGATCGGCTTCGCGTCCGGGTACTTCGGGGGTGTGTAGTCCGGGAAGTAGTCCCCCAGCGCGACGGTCAAGAGGGTGAGCGTCAGCAGCGAGCCGCTCTGGTCGCCCAGCAGATCATCCGCCTTGGCCAGGTTGGTACCCAGCTTGTCGAGGTGGGGTTTGGCGCTCTTGAAGGTCTTGACAGCCTGTTCCAGGAGCTTCAGCTGCTGCGCAGGGTCAGGGACGCTGGTGGGGTCCACCAGGTCCAGCGGCTTGAGGGCCTCCAGCGCCTTGAGGTTCTTGTCGAACTCCTTGAAGCTCGCTCCGTGATCCTTCATGGCGTCCTGTGTGACGAACAGGAACAGGCCGACGCCGGCGCCGAGTTTGACTGCCTTTCCGGCGAACTCCTTCAGGCATCGTGGCCGTTCGAGCAGCGGCAGACGGTCGCAGTTCGCATACTGCGCCACCTTTAGCGCGATGGCCGCCAAGCGCTCCACGCGGCTCTTCTCCGCGGCCGCGGCCGGGGCGGTGGACGCCATACCGCCGATGAACAACATGGCCAGTGCGACGACGTACGTCGCGATTCTTGATCTGAGATTGCGGTGCATGCATTCCTCGACCGGCGCTCGTCGATATCCTCCGACGAGCGCGGGTTCTCGTTCCCCGTGACAGTCCGACTGTCTTGTTACTGGCGCGTAGCCAATTGGTCATGCGGACCATATCTCACGACATGTCACCGGGTCGGCGGCCCCCTGCTGTGACGGAGGACCAGAATCCGCCGGGAGATCGTCCGCAGAGACACGTGCCGGCTCCTGGCCGGCACCTCTCGCACCCGTGTTCCCGAGCCCCGCGACGAAACCCGCGACTAGGACGAGGACTTGGGCGAGGACGTCGACGGCGAGGAAGCGGCGACGGTCAGCCGGCCCGCGAAGGACCTGCCGCGGTTCTCCGCTCCTCGCGAGGCGCGCCAGTCGGCAGCGTTCATCGAGCTGCGGGTCCTCAACCCTGAGCGGGTGCACCGGCGGCGCGGCATCCAGGCCGCCCAGTGCTACGCCAAGGAGCACCAGGACCTGCGCGTGCCGTACGGCTACCGCACCCCGGCCGACTGGCCCCCCGCCGACATCCCGCTGGGTGTGTGGGTCACCGACTGACGCCGGCACTACAACGCCGGCCGCCTGGACGCCGACCGCGCCGCCCAGCTCCAGGACCTCGGCATGGTCCGGTCGCACCTCGACGCCGGCTTCGAAGAGGGCCTGGCCGCAGCGGCCGCCAACGTCCGTGATGGCAGGCTACTCTCCGCGTCCCGACGACGCAGAACAGGCAGTATCAGCAACCACCCAGCCGCGCATCGCCGGTGAGCATCCTGCGTAAGCGCCAACGGTGCAGATGCCCCTGGCGACGTGTCATCCCTTCAGCCATCCAGCAGCGAGGCCACGCGACCGCACCCAGAACCCGGCCCGTGGCCCCACCCCACACGTGAAAAGCAGAGAGGGCTCCGCGCCGGGATGTCGTGAGCGAGGGCGGGCGGTCAGGACTCGCGTCTCGGACGACCGGGCCCATACCGCTGCGGCGGTCTCCGTCGTGTTCGACGAGCCGAACCTGGTGGCGGATGCGGGGCGCCGGTGCTGCGCCTGGCGGAGCGTGCGCGGCTGCCGCAACTGACCGATCAGGCGATCACCCCCTGCCCGCAACGACCGACAGTGCACCAACCCGCAGCACAAGCCCCTCAAGCTCACTTCCGACGCCCGTCACCTGGATCGGGAGATGGCGATCGCGGTCGACGTGAGCCGGTTCAGTCTGGGATGGCAGCGTCGACTACGGCGGCGGCTACGGTGCGGGCCGCTGTTTCGGCGCTGGGGTCGCGGTCCAGCCAGGCGCTGATGCCTGCGCCGTCGTAGAGGATGACCAGTTGGTGGGCGAGTGACTTTGCGTCCTTGGCGCCTGCCTGCTGCGCGAGGTCGAAGAACAGCTCGTGCAGCCAGGTGCGGTAGTCCTGCGCGGCCTGTTCGACGACACTGCCGGGTGGCGCGTCGGCGCTCGCGCTGATGAACGCACAGCCACGGAACCCCGGCTCGGTGAACGACAGGCCCTGCACCTCGAAGGCGCCGACCAGTCGCTCTTTCGGGGTGTCGTAACGCGCTTCGAGCTCGCGCGTCATGCGCTCGACGGTCGCTGCGTGTCGCGCCTGGAGGTAGGCCCGGACCAGGCCGTCCTTGCTGCCGAAGGCACTGTAGAGCGTTGCCTTGGCGACTCCGGCGCGCTCGATGACGCGGTCGATCCCGACCGATTGCACGCCCTCGGCGTAGAACAGCTCGTCGGCGGCAGCCAGCAGCCGCGCCCGCGCTGCCGCGCTGCGTTCCCGGGGTGAAAGCACCTTCTCAGACATACGCAAACATTAGCAGACAGGTCTGTCTGTCTTCAATTGGTTGCCCATCACCCTTGACATAGCCAGACAGGTCTGTCTAAGTTCGAGATTGCCAGACAGACCGGTCTGGATAACGATCCTGAAAGGCGCATCCCATGTCTGTGGAGCGCGAGGACAACCTCGATCTGCATCCCATTGCTGCCCTGGTCACCGGGGCAACGTCCGGCATCGGCCGGGCGGTCGCCAAGCGGCTCGCCGCCGACGGAATGTCCGTCGTCGTGGTCGGCCGCAATGCCCAGCGCGGTGCCGAGACCGTCAACGAGATCACCGCGGCCGGCGGCCACGCCCGGTTCGTCGAGGCGGACCTTGAGGACCCGGCCGGCATCGACCGGCTCGCCGCGGAGGTCGGCGAGATCGACGTCCTGGTCAACAACGCCGGGCAGTCCGTCTGGGCACCGACGGAGGACATGAAGGTCTCCGAGTACGACGCAATGTTCGCCAGTAACGTCCGCGCACCGTTCTTCCTCGTGGCCGCGTTCGCACCGGCGATGGCGGCAAAGGGATCGGGCAGCGTGATCAACATCGGCAGTATGGCCGGCAG
The DNA here is from genome assembly GCF_042736455.1 of Streptomyces sp. NPDC060064. Classification (NCBI taxonomy): domain Bacteria; kingdom Bacillati; phylum Actinomycetota; class Actinomycetes; order Kitasatosporales; family Streptomycetaceae; genus Streptomyces; species Streptomyces sp. NPDC060064. The sequence goes on along the minus strand of NZ_JBHWWF010000005.1, from coordinate 300,432 downwards.
CCTCGGCCTGGCCACCGGTGCCGCGTACGGCGCGACCAAGGCCGCGCTGGCGTCCCTGACGCGAGGCTGGACGGCCGAGTACAGCGGCCGTGGCGTCCGCTTCAACACTGTTGCGCCCGGCCCGGTCTACACCCGCCCCGAGGCCCGCGACCTGTTCGACGCACTCGCCGAGACCACCGCGATGAAGCGCGCGGCCGAGCCCGCTGAGATCGCAGAAGTCGTCGCATTCCTCGTCTCGCCGAAGGCCGGCTACGTCACCGGCGCGACCGTCGCCGTCGACGGCGGCCGCACCGCCATCTGACCCTGCCTGCTCTGAGAGGAAATCACACATGAGCAACACCGTTTACGGCCTGAGCGTCGACGCCGCCGACGCCGAGAAACTCGCCCACTTCTGGGCCGAGGTACTCGGGCGGGACATCGCCTCAGGCGCGAGCCCCGAATTCGCCACGCTCAACCCGGACGGGGCCACCCCGCGGCTGAGCTTCCACCAGGTCCCCGAGTCGAAGTCGGTGAAAAACCGCCTGCACCTCGACCTCATCAGCCCCACCTTCGAGACCGAGTCCCAGCGGCTGATCGCGCTCGGCGCCTCCCGGATCCGAGACATCGCCCAGGGCTCTGCCCGCTGGACGACGTTCGCCGACCCCGAAGGCAACGAGTTCGACCTCATCGCGGGCTGAGTCAGCAATACGACCGAGGAATACGCACCCAAGTCCGAGCGAACGCGTCCACGACCGGGTCGCCGGCACACACGCACAGGAGTTGCAATGAACCAGCCCGTTGTTCTGATCACCGGAGCGCTCAGCGGCATCGGCCGCGCAACCGCCGTCGCCTTCGCCAAGAAGGGCGCGAAGGTGGTCGTTTCCGGTCGGCGCGATGAGGCCGGCAAAGCACTGGCCGAGGAGCTGCGCTCTTTCGGTTCCGAGGCCGAGTTCATCAACGCCGACGTCCGCAAGGAGGATGACGTCCGCGCCCTGGTCGACGAGACCGTCGCACAGTTTGGCCGCCTCGATGTCGCTGTGAACAATGCCGGCACCGAAGGCCGGCCCAGCCCGATCACCGACCAGACCGCGGAAACCTACGCCGCAACGTTCGACACGAACGTCCTCGGCGTCATCCTGAGCATGAAGCACCAGGTGCGCGTCATGCAGGGACAGGGCAGCGGCAGCATCATCAACATCTCCTCGACCTATGGGCACGAGGGTGCGGCCGGGGCCTCCGTCTATGTCGGGAGCAAACATGCCGTCGAAGGCATCACCAAGTCGGTGGCTCTGGAGGTCGCCGAGTCGGGAATCCGCGTTAACGGCGTGGCGCCCGGCCCCACAGATACTGGCATGCTGACCCGTTTTACCGGCTCGCCGGAGAACAAGGCGGCTCTGATGTCGGGAGTTCCGCTGGGTCGCCTTGGCCTCCCGGAGGAGCTCGCCGATGCAGTCGTCTTCATGTCATCGGACGAAGCTTCATACATCACCGGCCATGTCCTCAACGTCGATGGCGGTCACACCGCCAACTGAGGTGTCCAGGCGCGGAGGTTCGCTCCGCGCCCCGGTTGGCCCGGTTGGCCCGGTCGTGAGTGGAACCGCTCATCCATGCCGGTCGGCAATGCCGGTCTCGCAGGGCCGCCGGCGACGGTGGCGCTAGCGGCGGAGAGCGCGACATCCAAGAGAGCTGACGGGCCTCGCGGGCAGACCCGCCGCCCTCTTAACAGACAGGCATGTCTTTCCATATCCGAATAGAACGTTCGGCCTACCCATTACTTCGCGCCCAGGAGGCGTACGGCGATGCAGCAGTACACACACGACACGGTTCCGTCCCAATTCGTAGAAGCAGGCGGGGTCCGGTACGCCTACCGGCGCTTCGGTGAGCCGAACGGCACCCCGCTGGTGTTCTTCCAGCACTTCATGGGGAATCTCGACGACCACGACTCAGCTCTGACTGATGCCTTCGCCCAGGAGCGGGAAGTCATCCTCTTCAACAACGCCGGCGTCGCCACCAGCGGTGGCCGGACTCCCGACACCATCGAGCGGATGGCGCGGGACGCCGAGGCGTTCATCGATGCCCTCGGCCTGACCGTCATCGACGTCCTCGCCCATTCCATGGGTGGTCTGGTGGGGCAGCAGGTCGCCCTCGACCGCCCCGAACTGGTGCGCAAGCTGGTCCTGGTCGGAACCGCGCCCCGTGGCGGCCAGGGCCTGGGAGCCATGCCCCCCAAGACCGAGGCGCTCTTCTTCAAGACGTACGACCGGCAGGAGGACATGTGGCTGCCGATCCTCTTCTCTCCCTCCAAGGAAAGCCAGGCGGCAGGCCGCGCCTATGTCGAACGGATCACGGCCCGTTCCGACCGCGACGCGCCCGTCGCCCCACAGGCCGTCCAGGCCCAGGCGGCAGCGATCGGCACCTGGGGCGCGCGCAAGGACGGCACCTATGGTTACCTGGCCGACCTCAAGCAGCCCGCCCTTGTCGTCAACGGCAATAACGACATCATCATCCCCACCGTCAACTCCTATCTGCTGCAGCAGCACGCCCCGAACGCCCAGCTCATCCTCTACCCCGACGCCAACCATGGCGCGCATCACCAGTACCCCGAGCTGTTCGTCAAGCACGCCAAACTCTTCCTCGACTCCGAGTAGGAGTCGGCGAGATCAGCCGCGTGCGCTTTGCGGCGCGGTGGGCGTAGAAACCATGTCAATCGACATGATGATGGGCGAGGTGATGCAGCGGCTACCTCGTGGAGGACTACATGACTACTCCGGAACAGAACAAGGCACTGGTGCTGGAAGCGTTCGACACGCTGTTCAACCAGCGTGACTACGTCGCCGCCGAAGATTTCTGGTCCGAGCGCTACATCCAGCACAGCGCGCACATCGCACCAGGACGCGCGGGTTTGTTCGACCTGATCCGCTCGCTGCCGGACACCCTGCGCTACGAGCACCAGCTCGTCCTCGCCGAAGGCGATCACGTCATGCTCTACGGCCGCTTCAGCGGCAATGGCAGCGACGCCGCCTCGGTGGCGGCCGACGTGGTGCGCATCGAAAACGGCAAGCTCGCCGAACACTGGGACGTCCTACAGGATGAGGCGACCCACGCTGAGTCCGTCAGCGGCCTGCCAATGTTCGGTGACCAGTTCCCGCCCGACCGCTGACCGGCTCCGCCGCATGCCTGTTTCCACTCGGGCAGTTCCTCGCCGGCCGGCGACGGTGCGACATCACGAGTCCGGTCCCGGGGTAGCCGCCGTCGGCGATCGTCGTGGTGTGGCCGACGGCGAACGGCGGCCTTGGCGCCGGACCGCCCCATGCCGTGCAGTCGTTGCGGTTGCCCGGCAGTGACTGTCCGACCACGACGACCAGACGGGTGTCGGCGTCGATGATGACCTGGTGGTTGGTGGAGTAGCGGTAGCTCTTGGACTGTTCGGCGATTGTGTGGTCGCGGGTCGGACCAGGCTGCCGTCGACGATGAGCACGGTGTCCTTCGCGAAGCGTCGCCGGGGCTGCAGTGCCAGCAGCGGGCCAAGGTGATCGATGATGCGGTCGACCGTGGACTTCGAGATGCCGAACAGCGAGGCGAGCTGGCGCATCGTCAAGTTCGTGCGCCAGTAGGCCGTGACCAGCAGTGTCGGGTCGTCCAGCGGCAGGCTCCACGGCCGGCCCCGATGGATGGCATCGACACCCGCGCGACGCAGCACCGTCACCAGCGTTGCGAACTGGCGCGGGCTCAGCCCGGTGAACGGGCTATCCAAGACAGCTCCGACGCCGTGATCACACCAGCCACAGCAAGATCATTCCACTGCCGCTGATCCCTTCGGCTGGTGAGGGTGGGTGCCGGACGCAAAGGCGAGAATGTGGCAGACCGCTTCACCCAGGCTCCCGAAGTGACGATGTACGCCATCCACCGCCACAGGAGCGTTGACCCCCCACACCGTCATGCCGGCACGCAGCCCGGACTGCACCCCGGAGGGGGCATCCTCGATAACCAGACAGTCCTCCGGCTCGGCACCGAGCCGCTTGGCAGCCAACAGATAAGGGACAGGTGAGGGCTTGCCTTCCTCGACGGAGGCAGCATCCACGATGACGTCCGGGACCGACAAGCCTGTCCGGGCAAAGCGTCCGCGCACCCGGTGCTCGTAATTCGACGTCACCAGCGCCCACGCCCCCGGGGGCAGAGCGTCCAGCAGCTCAGACGCACCGTCGAACGCCGAATACACGCCGGACCGCACGTCCTCGTCCTCCAGGTCATGCAGCGCGGCGAGGCACTCCCGCGGGTCACGGTTCGGAACGACATGCGCGAAGGTCTCCATCGGCCTCGTCCGCAGCGCCACTTGGTAGACCTCATCGGGATCCAGCCCGTATCGCTCGGCCCACACTCGCCAAACCCGGCGCTGGTTGTCCACGGCATCAATCAACGTGCCATCGACATCAAACAGGACATACTTCTTGGCTCCGGGCTGAGCAGGTTCACCGATCACCCCTTGATCATGCCATCAGGCCCCCGAGCAAGCAGTTTGCGGGACAGTCCTTAGGCAAGCTGAAGACCACGCGCTACTGAACTTGATTGGGTGATGTCGGGGCGTTCGGCTGAGCGGCGGGCAGTGGGGCTGTAGATCTGGCTGGGCGAGGCATGCGCAGGGCGGCGGCTTGACCGACGCGGAGAGGGCTGCGAAGGAGCGGGTCCGCCTGGATGCCGTGGCCCGCATCGAGGCCGGCGAGACAAACAACGCCGTCGCTGCTGCGCTGCGGGTGTCAGAGCGGTCGGTGGAGCGGTGGCGTCGACAACGGCGCGAGGGCGGTGCCGCCGGCGTCGTCTCGAAGGGGTCGCCCGGACGTCCCATGCTCTCCGAAGGGCAGATCGCCAGGCTGGAGAGAGTTGGCGCGTGCTCCGCTCGCGCATGAACTGGTCTGGGACAACGTCCGCATGCACCTGACCAAGCCGCTGCGCGAGTTCATCGCCGCGAACGCCGACTGGCTCACCGTCTTCCAGCTGCCCACCTACATCGGCAACCTCGTCGCCGTCGACCTCAGCCGGATCACCCGAGCAGTGAAGCGAAAGCTCAAGATGATCCAGTACCGTCCCACCTGATCGACGGCTGCCTGACGCTGGGCTCGAGCAAGGGAGAGGGTCACGAGGACAATGCGGCCCGCTCGGAGTCGGCCAGCAATATGCAGAACTCGTTGCCCTCCGGGTCGGCGAGAACGACCCAGCCCCAACCGTCGGGCTCGCGGCGATCGGCGACCAGGGAGGCATCCAGGCTCAGCATATAGCAGCCTCGAAAAACCGGCGCTAAGTCCTGCCGGAGCTCCGGGGGCTTTGACCTGGGTTATGTGGCGTCGGAACCTTCAGCGGTCGTGTTGATCGACTGTCCTCTCGGACCGGCCGACCAGCGGCTCAAGTGGTGGATGCGGAGGGAGCCGCTCAGACGGTTGCCGCGAACGCGTCGACACCTGTGAGCTCGGCCGAGAACTTCCACAGCCGCGCCGCCTGCCCGAGGTCCGTCGCGTAGGCGCGTACGCCCCCGGTGAGCTCACCCTCGCCCGCGGGCTCGGCGATGTCGCAGTCCTCGCAGTAGACGCCGCCCATGCCCGCCAGCTGCGGGGAGGTCGCCGCCCACACTTGCGTCGCCGCACCCTGATCCGGGGTCTTGAACGCGGCGTTCGCCGGGTTGCCGTCCTCGTCGATCCAGCCGGCAGCGAGCATCTCCTCCCTGGGCACGTGGCGCGCCAGCTGGGTGGCAATGGCGCCGGGGTGCACCGAAAACGCTCGTACACCGGCGTCCCGGCCGAGCGCATCGAGCTGTACGGAGAACAGTGCGTTGGCAGTCTTCGCCTGCCCGTATGCCTGCCACTTGTCGTAGCCGTGCTCGAACTGCACGTCGTCCCAGTGGATGCCCGAGAGCTGGTGGCCGTTGGAGGACACCGTGACGACTCGCGCCCCGCCCCGCGCGATCGCCGGCCAGAGCCGGTTGACGAGCGCGTAGTGGCCGAGGTGGTTGGTCGCGAACTGCGCTTCCCAGCCGGGTCCGACTCGTGTCTCCGGGCAGGCCATGATTCCGGCGTTGTTGATCAACAAGTCGACGCCGCGGCCGGAGGCGATGAAGCGTTCGGCGAAACCGCGGACACTTGCGAGGTCGGAGAGATCCAGTTCGTCGACCTCCACGCTGTCGATGGCGGCGACCGCCTCCTGAGCGGCCGCGCGGCGCCGGGCGGGCACCACGACATGGGCGCCGGCGCCGGCGAGCGCCCGCGCCGTCTCCAGCCCAAGGCCCGAGTAGCCGCCGGTGACGATCGCGAGCTTTCCGGTCAGGTCGATCCCGCGCAGGACCTCCTCCGTGGTGCTCTTGGCTCCGAAGCCTGACCCGATCCTGTGCTGAGGAGTTGCCATGCTTCCAAGCTACGATCCGGAACGCGCTCGAAGTCAAACGCATGGCCGAGCTCTCGCCGGGTTCACTCCGGCGAGGGGGTGTCCCAGTAGTTACGGGCAAGAAGTCCCCGCGGTGGCTGCGGTGGCGGCCACCAGCCCGGCGGTGATCACGGCGCATGACCTGTAGCGGTCCGACAGCGGGTCGGCGAGGAGGAATCCGGCGGCGTAGGCGAAGCCGAACGCCGTGGCGGTCCAGGTGTCCTGGCACGGTGTGGTGCCGAACGAGGTGGCCATCGGGTGCAGCAGAGCCAGGACGGTGTACATCTGGCCGGCCATCAGGACGCCGAGCGGTCAGCAGGTCGATGGTCGCGGCGGCGGGTGCCCAGTTCGGCGGCTGGTCCGGCGCACGGGTCACGATTGCTGTCCGGGGGAATGTGGTGGGGTGGGACATGAGTGCTCCAGAGATGAATTCTGGTCGGCCGACCGCGTCTTTGGGAGCGGCATGAGGGGGCGACGGCGTCGCCGCGACAGGCGGAGGTCAGCGATGGGCGAAGCGGTTTCTTGCGTGTGCGGGGCGGAACGGGGCCCATGCCAGGTTCACGGGCGACGCGATGTGGATACAGGCCGCTTGTTTCCTGGGTGCGCGGCACCACCCTTGCGCGATGGACCGTGTGGCCCGCAGCACCGGGGCCCGTCGGCAGCCCGGAAATCAGGGGTCCGCGGTGGGTGCCCCCGGCCGCGGGTGGAACGGCCGGGGAACGATGAAGGGGAATGCTCAGGCGGCGGGGGTGTTCAGCACGTACGCGCGCGAGGCGTGCACCTCGCTGCGCAGGGCGGGCAGGTCGACGTCGAGGACCTGGCCGTTCCACTTGCGGGGTTCGCCGTTGACGAGGACGGCGCTGATGTTGCGGGCGTCGGAGCCCAGCACAATGGTGCCGATCGGGTCGTTGAGCGGCATGTTGTTGATGTCCTCGGACTGGATGACCAGCAGGTCGGCCTTCTTGCCCGGGGTGAGTGAGCCGGTGACGCCCCCGAGGCCGTTGGTGCAGGCGCCTTGGAGGGTGGCGAAGTCCAGGACGTCGTACGTGGTGATCCGGGAGGGCTGCTGGTCGGTGCCGTAGACGGCGTTGACCGCACGCATTCGCTGGATGGCGTGCAGTGCCCGCATCTGCGTGAACATGTCGCTGGCCAGGGCGACTTCGACATCGATGCTCAAGCCGGGGCGGATGCCGACGGACAGGGCCTCGTCGACGGCGGGGATCGCGGTCTCCAGGCCGATCTGCGCGTCGGAGGTGGGGGCCAGCGCCACGGTGGTCCCGGACTCCCCCATCGCCTTCCACGCCTCGGCGGTCAGTCCGGTGGAGTGGATGAGGGTGACGTCGGAGCCGAGGATGCCGTCCTTGGCCCAGCGCCGCACGGCCGCGGAGGACGACGTGCCGAAGACGGCGTCCACGCTCACACCGATCCCCAAGTCCTGGGCAGCACCGGCGAGTTCCGGCCCGTACGCGAGAGTGGGGCCCGCGATCTCGTCGGTGGCCAGGGCGGCCAGGCGCAGCGTCAGCAGCTGATCGTCGCTGCTGAAGTACTGGTCCTTGAGCCGGGTTAGGTCGCCGGGCCACTGCCGGTCCCAGTCGCCGAAGTGCGGGCCCATGGAGGCGTGCACGCCGCGGATGCCGGTGTCCAGGAGGGCCTGGATGGCGGCGTCGGAGTGCTCGCGGGTGCGGGAGTTGTGGGAGAAGTCGAGCATGGTCGTGATGCCGCTGTCGATCGCGGTCAGGGCGGCCAGTTTGGTGCCGATGTACATGTCCTCGGGCCGGTAGACCGTGGCGTAGCCGGCCAGGGTGGCCATGACGTAGCCGCCGAGGTCGTCGACGTCCGGCATGATCCGCCGCAGCTGGGCCTCCCAGGCGTGCCGGTGGGTGTCGACGAAGCCGGGAGTGATGATGGTTCCGGTGGCATCAACGACGACGGCGTCGCCCGCGCTGAGGTCGGGGCCGACCGCGGTGATCGTGTCGCCCTCGACGAGCAGGTCGCCGCAGTCGATGACGCCGAGGTCCCGGTTCATGGTGACGATGGTCGCGCCGCTGAACAGGATGCGCCGCCGGTCGGCCGGCTGGCGCCGGAGCTGTTCGAGGACGGCAGCGCTGGTCGTGTCGTTGACGTTCATGAGGGGTCTTCTTTCCATGTGCCGGTGAGGCCGGACTGGTGTGCCGTCAGGGGCGGTCGAAGCTGCTGGACCACCAGCCTCGGCCGCTCCGCTGCGGCTAACCACGCCGCCGTTTCCCCAGGTGTCGCGCACCCAGGCTCAGGACGTGCCCCGGCACGCGATTCCGGGGCCGCACAAGGGATCAGCCCAGGTGCATGATGTAGCCGACGTGGTGCAGTTCGTCGCCCCGGAACTCTCCGACGGCCCAGAAGCCGAGGTCGTCCAGGTAGTCGATGCGGTCGCCGTCGATCCAGTACCTGCCCTGGTAGGCGTGCGGGCGGCCGCCCCGGGTCTCGTCGTACCGGCCGCCGGCGGTGAGCTCCTGGTGCAGGAAGTCCTCCTGGTCGATCCAGACGCCTACCCGCGGGCTGCCGGTCAGGTCCGGTGAGGCCGGGATGCCCGCCTCGGGGGCAGTGACCCGGCCGGGGGCGTCGGCGCCGGCCCACAGGACGGGCTTTCCGGCTGCGACCAGTGCGCGGACCTGCTCCGGCTGGGACATGAGCGTGGCCACTGCGCTCGGTACGTCGGCGGCGAGTTCGTCGGGCACCACCAGCAGGTCGCTGGTGGTGCCCGGGGTCAGCGTCGCGGCGTACTCCGAGCGATGGCCTCGGCCGTCGGCCAGCGCGACGGTGTCGACGACGGCGGGGACGATGGTCATGCCCGTGGAGTCGGCGACGATGGCGTTGTCGTCCTCCGCCGCGGTGAAGAGGGAGGGGCCGACCGCCACGATCAGGGGGCCGACGAACAGGATGTCGGCACCGGTCATCGTCCCGATCAGCGGGTCCGTCGTCAGGATGCGGGCGTTGGTGAACAGGACGGGACGTCCGGCGTCGTTCGAGAGGATCTCGTCGAGGGCCTTGGAGTTCCAGCCCACGATGTCCGTGTCGGTGATGCTCATTGCTCACTCCTCAGTGAGTTGGTTCATTGGTGTGCGCGATGCGCGAAGTGGGCTCCTGCAAGCCGTGCGGGTGATTGGTAGCGCCGGGCGGCTGCTGGTCCATCACCTTCGGCGTGCTCCGGAATCGGAACCAGGCCGCCGTGTCCCCAGGTGCGCGGCACCCACGGTCAGTGCCGCTCGGTGCGGTGGTGATCGTGGAGCGGTCCCAGATGGCCTGCTCATTGCGGGATGGTGCTCATGCCGCCCGTGATGTTGAGATCGCTCTGGGCTGTGCACGAACCCTTCGGCGGTTACCTCGCCGATGCCAATGGACGCGCCGGTCACGACGGCCGTACGTCCCCTCAGTGGGGTTCCTGCCATGACTCCGGGCATGGCCGGTCACCTCGGTCGCTTGCGAGTCGTTTCCACGAGAGGTGCAGGATGTGGCGCCGGTCGCGATCAGGCGGGCGATCAGCCGCTCCTGGCCGGTGAGTTGCTCGAGCGCGCCGACGGGCTGCCTGATCGCGTGCTCGCCCGTGGCGCGGAGCTCGCGGGCCGCGCGGCGAAGGCGGCAGCACCGAGGGTGGAGCGCGTCCGGTGGGCGGTGCGCAGCTGCTCCGGGCCCGTGCCCGGTCACGCCAACAGTCGCCGCGAGGCCTGGAGTCGGTGATCAGCGAGGCGTCCCCCTCCCCAATCTGCCCCGGCCGGCCCCTCCGTCCGGCCGGGGCTCCCGCGATCACCGCTTCGCCGCGCGAGGATAGGCGGATTTCACCGATGCGGTGCCGCTGGTACGCACGGAGCCTTGAGGCACAGGTGCGGCGCATCCGCCCACGTGGCCGACCCCGTTGCGAATCCCACCAGAGCTCGCCGACCGGACCGGCCAGGCCCCGCCGGCCGGCGCCGCTGCCGGGCACACAGCTGCACGCGGGCGCCCACCAGGTCTCCCCGACCGGCGGCCGTGTACTGCGCCACCAAGCACGCCGTATGAGCCATCTGGGAGGGACTGCGCCAGGAAATCAGCGTCACCACCATCTCCCCCGGCGTCTCCGCGTCCGAACTCGCCGAGGCCATCTCCGCCCCGGAGGGCCGCGAGAGGACGCGTACTTACCGCAGGGTCGTCATCCCGGCCTCGTCCGTCGCGGCGTCGATCGCGTTCGCCATCGACCACCCGCCTCAGTCGACGTCGGTGAGATCATCGTCCGTCCCACCGCCGGCCGGGCCTGAGCCGTTCGCCGTCCCCTCCGAGCGGTGGGGAGGGGACGGTGTCATCAGCTCGCGCAGACGGCGGGGGCGAGTTTCTTTGGGTGCAGAGGGCCGGGTCGCGCGCGAGCAGGTAGGAAGTCAGGTGTCGGTGAGAGCCCGGCCGGATTCTTCCTGCACCGTTTGTGTCGATTCCCCTCGGCCGGCCATGGAACGGAGTTCGGCGAAGGCAGCCGCGGTGGCACTGGCCGACTCGGCCTGGTAGACGACGAGTTGCTGGTGCGGGGCATCGTTGACCGTGAAGGCCGAGAGCTGGATTTCCAGAGCGCCGACCTCGGGGTGTGTGACGTTCTTCGCCTGCTGGGTCTTGCCCTTCACCTCGTGCCGTGCCCACAACGCAGCGAATTCCAGGCTCTTCGCGCGGAGCGTGTAGACGACTTCGGTGATCCGCGGGGAATCGGGGTCATATCCGTAGGCCGCGCGAATTTCGGCGACGCAGGAGTTCGCGGCCTTCTCCCAGTCCTGGTAGAAGGTACGCCCGGCCGGGTCGAGGAAGACCATACGGGCCAGGTTGTCGAACCGCTGGAATCCACTGTGCAGGGCCGCGGCGAGGGCATTGTGCGCCAGGGTGTCCAGGGCCGGTCCCAGGACGAAGGCAGGGGTGTCGGGCCAGCTGTCGAGCAGTTGGAGGAGCTGGGGGCTGATCCGGTCGTGACCGGCGGAAACGCTGCGGCGTTCCTGAGGCGCCCGGGTAAGTCTGCGCAGGTGGTCGAGTGCCTCGTCGTCGAGGCGGAGGGCGGCGGCGACCGCGTCGATCACCTGGGGCGATGGGCTGGTCTCCCGGCCCTGTTCCAGGCGCATGTAGTAGTCGGAGCTCACGCCCGCGCGCATGGCGACTTCCTCGCGGCGCAGCCCCGGTACCCGCCTGCGGCCGTGCTCCGGCAGGCCTACATCCTGCGGCTTGAGGGCTTCGCGCCGTGCTCTGAGGAACTCTCCCAAAGGAGTGCTGTCGCTCATGACCCCAACCTAGTGGAGGAGCATGCCGGCCGCCGGTGGGCGGAACGTCCGGGCGTCGGGCGATGCCACGCCCGCGAGGTCGGCCGTTTACGAGATTCAGGCCGCAGGGCCCGGTCCGCGGCGCAACTGGTGTTTCGCGCTGCCGGTGCCCATCGCCGTCGCCGCGCTGGTCACGGCGCCCCGGCTGCTGCCGTCCGACACCCCCGCAGCCGGGCGTGGACGAATCGATGCTCCCGGTGCACTGACCGCCACCGGCGGCCTGCTGCTGCTCGTCTATGCAATCGCGTAGGCACCCCAGCGCGGCTGGGCCTCCGTCTCGACGGTGGTGCTGTTCGTCGTGGCGGCTCTGCTGCCGGCCTCGTTCGTACGGATCGAGTCGCGCAGCCGCCGCCCTCTGGTGCCACTGCCGTCTCTGAGCCGGCGCAGAACCCTGAGGACCAATCTGACGATCTTCGCGATGTGGGGTGCGTACACGTGCCAAGGTCCGGTCATCTGCGGACGGACGCCGGTGCCTGCTGCCGTCATGTTCGGGCAGGAGCTGGGAACTCCCTTACGTTCGCAATTCCTCATTGGCAGCCGAGTCGTCGTGGGGCGTCGGGCGGCCAATCGATGGAAGCCACAAGCGGCAGAGGTTTGAGAGCCACACCCGACGCTCCTGGGTGGGCCAACCATACGAAGGGCTCGCCCGGTCCCGGGGAAGAACGTAGGGAAGTTTTGAGCGGCGGATGCCACTGCGGCATCGGGAGAGCCAGTCGAGCGCTTTACGCACCGGTTTCGCGCACTCTGGCCGCTGCTCACGGCACAGTGAAGGCATGAACGCAGACGATAGGAACCTTCTGGCCCGGGGACGCGTGGCGACCAGGCTTCCCGCGCAGGACCTGGACCGGGCACGGCGTTTCTACTCCGAGCAGCTCGGTCTGGAGCCCGTCGATGAGCGGCCCGGCGGCCTGTTGTACCGGTGTGGGGGTGTGGAGTTCGCGCTGTTCATGTCGACGGGAGCCTCTCCCGGCACCTTCACTCAGATGGGGTGGCAGGTCGACGACATCGAGGCAGCTGTGGCGGAGCTCAAGCAGCGCGGCGTGGTGTTCGAGGAGGTCGAAGTGCCTGGGTTCCGGACGAGGGATGGGATCGCGGAGATCGACGGGAACTATCCGAGCAAGGGCGCACGGGGTGAACGCGCCGCCTGGTTCCGCGACAGTGAGGGGAACCTGCTGGGTGTCGGCGAGCTGGTCTTCTGAGCAGAGCACCCGGCCTCACTGACAAGCTGATCAGACTCGGTCAGAGTTCGGCGAGATCGGTCAAGGTTCGATGAGATGGGACAGCGAGCAAAGGGACGGGCTGCCCGGGGGAACCAGCACAGTGTCACTGGCGGATGCCGCATGACGCTCTGGCTGGCTGGAAAGGCGCCCACAACCGGCTGCAAATGTGGGCGATCGACGGCACACGGGAGCGGGTCTTCGCAGCCCTGCTCGCCGAGGCCGACGCCGAAGGCGATCTGGACTGGGTGGTAGCAGTCGACTCCACGATCGTCCGCGCTCATCAGCACGCCGCCGGGGCACGTCAAAAGGGGCCCCGGGCGGCGAGCCGAAACAGCCTAGTCGCTGTCCCCCGGCTTGACGTGGGTGGACGCGGTGTCCGTGTTGTTGCCCTTGTGCCGGTCCGCGTCGTCGCCGAACACCCTGGCGGTGTTCTTCACGGTGGTGGGCTTCAAAACGTTGGCCGCGGTGCCGGTCACCTCGATCTCCACGCGGTGGCCCTTCTCCAGCGGACCACCCGTGCAGGAGAGGAGGCCGTTGGTGATCTCGCACCCTTCGGTGGGCGTGGTGGGCGACAGGATCTTCGCCGGGATGTCGTCGGTCAGCGACCAGCCGGAGGAGCCGCCCCTCCCTTCGTTCTTCACGGTGATGCGGTAGGTGACTTCGCCGCCCGCCTCGACGCTCTTGGTGCCGTGCTTGCGCACCGCCAGGTCGGCGGACGAGTCGAGGAAGCAGGAGGTGGCGTCGAGGTTCGTCGCCGGGGCCGTGGTCTGCGTCGACAGCACGGTGAACCACGGGTTGGAACCGGTCGCATTCTTCACGTGTACCCGGATGAGCTGTCCGGAATTGCGGAAGAATCCGAGGTCGCCATTGCCGTACGTGAAGACGCCGCCGAAGTCCTCACCCCCAGGAAGAACACCCGGGAAGAAGTCCACGCTCTCATTGGCGATGTCGATCCGCGTGATGGCGCCCGAGTCGGTCGAGCCCCACAGGAATCCGCCACGGAACGCGATGTCGAAGACGTCGAGTTCCGGGTCGGCCAGCTCGGGGACGTTGATGACACCCGTGACCGAGTGGGAGTCGACGTCGATCTGATAGATCTCCCCCGTATTGTCGGCCAGGACGTAGTAGTTGCCCTCCTTGTCGAACGTTCCCGAGATGTAGAGGGCGGACGGCAGACCGGCGATGGCCCCAAGGTTGGTGAAGTCTCCATTGCCGTCGAAGCGGACCAGGTCGTTGCTCGCGTTGCCGAACGTGGTCGCGTAGAGGAAGCGATCGTGCGGGTTCACTCCGATGGCGTTGTAGAGGAACGGTGTTGGGTCGCCCAGCGGCGTGAACTGGACCGTTCCAGGCCCTCTGTGGGCGGTGTAGAGCTGGTCCGGGTCACCGGACGAGACGTAGACCTGCCCGTCGCACGCAACGGGATTCCGATCGGGGTACTTCTGCGCGACAGCCGCCGCAGGGGCCGGGACGGCACCGGCCGATGACGCCGGCAGGCTGGAAGCGAGCCCTGCGACGATACCCACCGCGCCCAGCGCGGAAAGGGCACGCAGCCGCCGCTTTCCGTGGTTCGGCCTGTATGTTCCTCGAATCACGAACATGCACCTTTCACTGCTCAAGGCGGACAGGGCCCTATGGCGGGCCCCCTCAGTGTGTGCCGGATGTGACGGACAAAGATCAGCACAAGGGATGTCGGGTCGGATATCACGGCTCGGGCTTCGGAATGGAGTTCGCCCCAATGCACCAGGCCAACGTCTGGGCCATTTCTTTCAGATCATCAGAAAGTTGGCCCGGCCGTGCCGTTGGCTGACGCACTGGGTAAAAACGTGCCGCGCGGCGATCCGTCAGTTTTAGACCTAGCTGGTCGGCGGGGTTCGACACTTGCTGTGCTCAGCCTGGCGCCTCGACGCCGTCAGTGAAGAAGCGCAGCAGATGCTGTACCAGTGCGCCAGGCCGCCGAGCGCGCAAATGTGCCGCAGGACCCGGGCGTGCCTCAGCTCACCGCCTGCTTCACGAGCGCACCGATCCTCGCCTCCACCTCGGCCGTCACCTCGGTCAGGGCGAAACCGGCCGCCCACATCGTGCCCTCGTCCAGCTTCGCCTGGTCGCTGAACCCGAGCGTCGCGTAGCGCGCCTTGAACTTCTCCGCGCTCTGGAAGAAGCAGACGACCTTGCCGTCCAGCGCGTAGGCGGGCATCCCATACCAGAGCTTCGGCGCGAGGACCGGGGCGCTGGCTGTGATGACAGCATGGACGCGCTCGGCCATGATCCGGTCCGAGTCCTGCATCTCGGCGATCTTCGCGAGCACCTCCCGCTCCGCCTCCGCCGCCTTGTCCGCGCGCGAGCCGCGGCGGGCGGCCGTCTTCAACTCTTGGGCGTGGTCCTTCATCGCGGCCCGCTCCTCGGCCGTGAATCCCTCGTGCTTACTGCTTTCGGTGCTACTCATGGCAGATCTCCCTTTGTTGATCTGATGTGGCGGGATCTCGGGCGTGTGTGGCGACACGCCATCACTCCATCATCGGCACGCACCGTGCCGATCGAAACTGAATGCTGCGCGCAGTCCTCGGCATTGTCAACGGCACGGCACGTGCCGATAGAATGGGGGCATGAGCGACACGCCCGCCACGCCACGGCGCCGAGGCGCCGCGCGCACCGAAGAGCTGCTGCGGGTAACCCTCGAACTGGCTGCGGAGGTCGGTTACGCGGGCCTGAGTATCGAGGCGGTCGGCCGACGGGCCGGGGTAGGAAAACACACGATCTACCGGCGCTGGCCGTCCAAGGCGGCGCTGCTGCTCGACGCGCTCAGCCGCGTGTGGACCAGCGACCTGGACTACCGCGACACCGGGGACGTCCGCAGGGATTTGCGCGAACAGTTCCTACGTTCAGGCTTCGCCCTCTCCAGCCCGCCGATCGGCCCCATCTACCGCGCCGTTATCGCCGAAGCGCAGGCCGATTCCACGCTGCGGGCGACCCTGCACGAACGATTCCTGATCACCGTCGAGCAGAGCACCCTCGCTCGGATCACCCGCGCCCAGCACACCGGTGAACTGGCCGCGGAAGCGAACCTGGAATTCGCCGCCGAGGTGTTGTGCGGCACTCTGTACTACCGCAGCCTGCTGTCAACCCGCCCCATCGACGAGGGCGCAGTCGACGGGCTGCTGGACATGTTCATGGCCGCATACGGAACCACCCCAGGGCCTGTCTGATCATTGATCTTGTGGTGGGTCGTGGAGAGTTGACGGATGTGGCGTGGGAGCGGATAGAGCCGCTGGTGCCGGGTGTTGACCGGCGGGGGCGTCCGTGGCGGGACCACCGGCAGGTGATCAACGGTGTGCTGTGGCGCCTGCGGACTGGTGCTCCGTGGCGTGATCTGCCGGAACGCTATGGACCGTGGCAGACGGAGTACGAGCGGTTCACCCGCTGGGAGGCGGACGGGACCTGGGCCCGCCTGCTGGGCGCTGCGCCGCCGCCTGATGCGGTTGTCCTCCAGGCTTTTCTGGCACCCGTTCCGGGACACCGAGCGGGGCGGATCGCCGGCGGCCCGGGGGGAGCTGCGCCGCCTGCTCCACTCAGAGGAGGAAGGGGACACACATGGCCGATCACCTCATCGAGCGGCAGATGGGCAACCTCCGGTGCATCACGGGGTGGATCGCCGAGGCGGCAGGAGCGCCGGCGTCGACCGGTCCGGTGATGACTCCGGCCTGTTCCATCCGGCGGAGCTGATACGCCACCGACGACGTGCTGGACAGACCGACGCTCTTACCGATCTCGCGGATCGTGGGGACCTCTCCGCACTCGGCAACTGACGCCCGCCCTGCCGCGCCAGGCCTTTTGTCCTGTTGATTCGGATGCGCGACACCCCGCCTCAGGAGTTCGGCCGTTCGTGCAGTGCAGAGCACCTGGCCGAGCGAGACCCGCCTGCTCTCGACCACTCAACGCCCGTACTGTCTGCTGCCGTTGAGGTCAGATGGCGATGTCAGGTTGGATGGCTCCATGGATCGTCTCGTGGCTGAGCTGTTCACCGAGGGTGGGAACGACGCAATGGTGCGCCTGCCGGGCCGCCGGTTCCCCGGCGTTCTGATCCAGGGTGACTCCCTCTCCATCCTCCGAAGCGACCTTGCTGAAGCGGTGGAAGCCCTTCGACCTGCTGACACGCTGCGTCGCCGCCCTGGAAGCGCACGAGATTCCGCGGCCGTACTGACGTCGCCAAGTCCGTCGGCAGCTCAATAGTCCCAAGGTTGATACTGAAGCTCTCCCTGGAAGTGCTGCAGGGAGTTACCGACTCCGTCCGCCGACGGCTGCGGCGATGCGGAGTTTGCGAACGGCGCCAACACCGTTGCAGCTCGTCTTGCCCGCCTTGTAGAGCTCTTTCACCGGGGCCCTGATGTGCATCTCGCGCGCCTCGCCCGACTGCACGGTGAAGATCGGCCACGTCCCGTCCGCCGAACACGAAACCACCTACCACCAGCAGAACACAGAACTCCAGGTCACAGTCACAACCAAGAGTCTCGATCGAACCCGGAACGGTTCAGTGTCCACTCCGCACCGCTATGACGTGTTCGTGTCACTGTTTGAACCTGACATTGCAGGCGGCAACCGCCAGAAGCCCGTCGACGAGCAAGCCCCGCGCCTCGATACAAGATCCAGACCCCTTGGCCAACGATTATGCTGTGCCGCGTTAATCTTCGATGTCCTGCCGCCCAACAGGATTGCCGCAACTGACCGTTGCGCGACGGCCGCCTCCGGGCGTCCTGCCTGCCCGAGGAGTTGTCGTTCGATGAGCGAGCACCGCCCCAAGCCTCCGCATTCCCAGGACGACGAGCCCTCCGCGGCAAGCAGTGCCGCCGAGCAGTCCAACTGCCCAGCCCCTTCCGGGGACACCACCCCGGAGACTCCTTCCGATTCGCACGAGGGCCGGCATCCGAACGGCGAAGACGCCGAGGACGGTCGTACCACCCAGCGTGGCGGTGCCGGCCTGCTCGAGGAGGCGAACACCGGAGACGACGGAGGTGACGGTGGCCAGGGAGGCGACGGAGGCAAGGGCTCGGGCAACGGCCGCGACGGAGACCCTGGCAAAGCCCGCCGCATCAACTATCCGCGTCACAACAAGTACGGATGGCGGCGCTGGGTGCCGTCGTGGAAGCTGGTCACCGGCCTCTGTCTGGGCTTCATCGGCAGCCTGACGGCGGCTACCTCCATTGCCTACGCAATGGTGGAGGTCCCGGACCCGAACAAAGCGTCCGAGGCGCAGAACAACGTCTACTACTGGGCGGACGGCACGCAGATGGCCGCCACCGGTGGCGAGATCAACCGGCAGATCATCCCGATCTCGCAGATCCCCGAGGACATGCAGAACGCGGTGATCTCGGCAGAGAACAAGACGTTCAGGACGGACTCGGGTGTCGACCCGGTGGGTATCGGCCGGGCTCTGGTGAACATGGCCAAGGGTGGGCAGCCCCAGGGTGGCTCCACGATCACCCAGCAGTATGTGAAGAACGCACGGCTCGGCGACCAGTCGCAGACCTTCAGCCGTAAGTTCAAGGAGCTGATTGTCTCCGTCAAGGTAGGCGCCAATATGAGCAAGCCCGAGATCATGGCCGGCTATCTGAACGCCTCGTACTACGGACGTGACGCGTACGGTCTCCAGGCGGCGGCCCGCACGTACTACGGAATCGACGCCAAGGACCTCAACACGGGACAGTGTGCATTCCTGGCCTCGCTCCTGAAGGACACCGTGCACTTCGACCCGGCCGGGTCGGTCGACATCGATCCCGCCGCGACGCCCGAGGCCAACACCGCCCGTGTCACCGACCGCTGGAACTGGATCCTCGACGAGATGCTCAAAGACGGTCACCTCCCTGCCGCGGAGCGGGTCAAGTACAAGAATGTCCCGATGCCGAGAAGCGCCGCCAAGAACGGGCAACTCAGCGGGCAGATCGGCTATCTGGTAGACCTCGCCAAGTCCTACTTCCTCAGCACCAACGACCAGGGCATCGGCGCCGACGAGCTCGCGCAGGGCGGCTATGAGATTCACACGACCTTCCAGAAGGACAAGGTCGACAAGCTGAAGGCCGCGGTCAACCGGATCAAAGATGTGAGAATCGATCCGAAGAAGCGTCCTGCCACGGACACGCACGTGCAGTTCGGTGGTGCCTCGGTCCACCCGAAGACCGGCGAGATTGTCGCCATCTACGGCGGCGAGGACGCGACCAAGCACTTCACCAACGGCGCCGACGAGACCGGTGCCCAGGTCGGATCGACCTTCAAGCCGTTCGTCCTGGCGGCCGCGATGGAAACCGGTGTGCGTGACCCCCTCAAGGCCGAGGACCAGGGGCTGGATGATCGCAAGCTCGTCGATCCCGACAAGAGCGTCTACAACGGCAAGAACAAGCTCAAGATCAAGAAGTACGACGGTTCCGTCTGGACGAACGAGAAGGGAGAGGAGTGGCTGCAGACCAACGACGGCGGCGAGTCGTACAAGAACATCACCTTGCGTGAAGCCATGGTCCACTCCGCCAACTCACCCTTCGTGCAGCTGGGCATGGACATCGGCATCCCGGAGGTCAGGAGGTCGGCGGTGAAGGCCGGCCTGCTCGAGTCCTCCTTGTCCAAGTCGAACGTTCCGTCCTTCTCGATCGGCATTTCCTCCCCCAGCGCCATCCGCATGGCCGGCGCCTACGCGACGTTCGCGGCCAACGGCAAGCAGCGCGACCCGTTCTCCGTCAAAAAGGTCGAGCATGAGGGCAGGACGGTCTACGAGCATGAGGACAGGACCAAGCAGGCCTTCACCACGGCCGTCGCGAGCAATGTGACCGACGTGCTCAGGTCTGTCGTCGACGAGCCCGAGGGCACCGGCAAGAACGCCCGGCTCCCCGGCCGGCAGGTCGCCGGAAAGACCGGTACGACCGACGGCAACAAGTCGGCCTGGTTCGTCGGCTACACGCCGCAGCTGTCGACCGCCATCGACATGTACCGGCTCGACGACAACGAGAAGAACAAGAAGCGCGAATTCCTCGAGATGTACGGCACCGGTGGCCAGGACAAGATCCACGGAGCGTCGTTCCCGTCCGAGATCTGGCAGACCTACATGTCGGAAGCGCTCAAGGGCCAGCCCGTGATGAACTTCCCGGCCCCCGAGCAGATCCGGCCCTGAGGCCATCTGGGCGGCTTGGACGTCGTTTCGTTGGGTGAGTCGACGGTAGCCGATGAGTGCTGCGGCTATGCCGGCGAAGGCGGAGAAGTGTTCCGCCTTCCGCTCGTAGCGGCGGTGGAGTCGGCGGCAGCCGGCCAGCCACGGACACGGTCCTCTCGACGACCCAGCGATGACAGCCAGGTTGCTTCGAGGACTCGATGCCCTGGCGGGCGATGCGGTGCCGGATGCCGCGCGTGCGGAGCCAGCGGCGCAGGTGGTCGTAGTCATAGCCTTTGTCCGCGTGGAGTTCGGCCGGCCGTCGGCGGCGGGGCAGCCTGAGGTGGCCGCGAAGATGATCGCGGCCAGGGCCTCGCGGTCACCCGCCCGCCGTCGGCCTCCACCTTGCGGAAGCATCACCTCCGTGGGCGGCACCACCCGCCGGAACAGCACCCACAACTCGTTGGGCACCAGCCGCTCAACCAGATCGGCCATGAACTGTTCAACGGCCGCCAGCGCCAAAAGAAGCGACGTCTTACTCCCACCCGACCAGGTACCCCCGGTGCCGTACGCACCCCCCGTCGGCGACCAGCGCCGGCTTCCCCGAGTACCAGTCGGGACGCAGCGACAACTCGATGCCGTGGTCGTTCCTCGCCCGGACCCCCGGCAGGCCGGCTCCCGGCTTGCCCCGTCCGGGGGCGGGGACGTCCTCCACCGTCAGGCCCTGCGCGGACCATTCCTCGCGGAGCGCGTCGACCGCTGCCTCGTATGCGGCGCGGCTCGCTAAGTCGGGCGCCCAGGTGACAGTCGGCTGGTCACGGGTGACGCCCTCGGAGTCGCGACCGAGGTCGTCCTTGCACGAGGCGTTGGCCATCTCCTGCCGGTCCACCAGCGACGCGGGGTCCATCCCCAGCCGCCGCACTGCGCCCTCACCCGCCTCCTGCGTGAGCCTCAGGTGCTCGCGGAACGCCGCTTCCGATTTCACCCCGCCGCCCGCCACCCACGCGCAGCCCTGAGCGAGTGCCGCGAGGAGCAGCACCGGCGCCGCAGCGCCCACGATCAGTGCACCCGTGCTGCGCCGGCGGAGCGGCGCGGGGTCCGGGGAGTGCGTGGCGGGAGAGGAGGTCGGCGTCATGGGCCTATCCCAGCAGGCGGAGGGCGCCGAGCAGCACCGCTCCCGTACTCAGACGCCGGTGAGTACACAGGGCGCTCGCACCGGTCTGCCACGACCTGACGGAGTGAGCGGAAGACTGCGTCACATCCACCACCGGGAAGCAACAAGCGGGCGTTCTCCGGTCACGGTGCGCCGAGCACCTCACGCGGACTTTCCGGAAGCCTCGGCCGGGCTGTCATGGCCGGGCCCAAGCCGCCCTCCGCAACCGCATCCGCATCCGCATCCCGGTGAGCCTGCGTACGACGAGGACCACCAGCACGCCGACGGCGATGTCGAGGACATCGGCGACCACGAACAGTCCCACTGCATCCCTGCAGCCCAGGAGGAATGCCCATCTCGCGGACCACGCCTGCCTCGTGAGGCGACACACCCAGCGCGGGCGGAACCAGAAATCGTGGGCGGCACCCATTATTCGGTCACGATGGGCTCAGTCCGATAACTGACTATTTTCACGTATGGAGGAACGGTATGAATTGTGGAGTTCGCGCATAGAGAACGATGAATCTGGAGGTACCACCATGGTCCGTCTCCGTTCGGCCTCGCTGGCCCTGCTGACCGCCGCCGCATGCGTCGCGCTCCCCGGGCCATCGGCCGCGGCCTCCCCCGGCGACACCGCGACCATGTGCTCGAGCTCCTTGACGCCGTCCGGCTGGGTCGATGTGCAGTGGTGGAACAGCTGGGCGTGCGGCATCACGTTCAACCCCAATATGAAGAAAATCCAGCAGGTCTCCGGCATGCCCATCGGCTCCACCGTGAACGCCTGCGCCTCCACATTGCCCCCGGCGGGCTGGGTGCAGTTGAACCGCTTCTACAGCGGCGCCTGCCAGTACTCAGCAGTGCCCAGCCATGACCCCAACACCTGGACGATCAAACGGGTTTCCTGAGGCCGAAAGTCTCCCTCGAAGGGGAGAACGCCGGGTACACCGGCGACTTGGACAACGTTTCCTTTGGGGCTGGCGGCCGTTGGGGACAGTTCATGGCTGATCTGGTTGAGCGGCTGATGCCGGAGTCCTCAAGGCGGAGGCCCGCGGCGGGCGGGTAACCGCGAGGCCCTGGCCGCGATCATCTTCGTGGCCACCGCAGGCTGCACGTGGCGGCAGCTCACGCCGGTGTTCGGCCCGAGCCGGCAGACCTCATCGGCCACCGTCGACTCACCCAATGAAGCAACGTCATAGTGGCATAACGGTCTTTGGCGTGATTGGTTGCCAGACTGTTCGTTGGCCTGGGCATGGGTGGGGACTTGGTGATGTCAGGGCGTAACAGGGAGGCTAGCGAGGTGCCGCGAGAACGTCCCGGAGTACGTCCTCGAGCGTGACGCGGGCCAGCTCGTGTCTCAGGGTCTCCTCGATGCCCTCATAGATGCCCTGCATCGCCGGCTGGATGCCGTAACCCACCACGCATCCCTGGTCCGGGGTGGCGCGGTGCATCGCGAACAGCGGGCCGGGTTCCACTGCCTCGTACACGTCGAGCAGGGTCATCGACCCCAGCTCGCGCGCCAGCGACCAGCCCGCGCCCACGCCCCGCCGGGACTCCACGAGCCCCGCCCTGCGCAGCTCGCCGAGCAGCCGCCTGATCACCACGGGGTTGGTGTTCGCGCTGGTCGCGATCTGCTCGGAGGTGGCGACCTCATGGCCCTGGCGCTGGTAGAGGCCGATCCAGGCCAGCGCGTGGGCGGCGATGGTCAATCTGCTGTTGGCGCTCATGAACCCCTCCTCCCCGGCCGCAACGCTTCATGTTACGACGACGCAGTCGTAACAGCAAAGGTTGCAACGGACCGTCGTAACCATTAGTGTTTCGACTATCGGGAAGAGTCAATCAACGAGGTGAGAAGAATGAGCAAGCCGCTCACGGGCAAGGTCGCCCTGGTCACCGGAGGGTCGCGCGGACTGGGAGCCGCGACCGTACGACTGCTGGCCGAGCAGGGCGCCGACGTTGCGTTCACCTATGTCAGCTCCGAGAAGCAGGCGCAGGCCGTCGTCGACGAGGTGCACGGCAAGGGAGCGAAGGCCGTCGCCTTCAAGTCCGACCAGGCGGACATGAGTCGCGCGCCGGCGCTGATCGACGACGTGGTCGCGCACTTCGGCGGCCTGGACATCCTCGTCAACAACGCGGCGATCTCGGTGGAGCAGGGCCGCACGGTGGACGACCCGGACGCCGACACCGCCGCACTGGACCGGATGCACGCCACCAACTACCTCGGAGTGATCGCCGTCATCCGGGCTGCCTCCCGCGTGATCCGCGCGGGCGGCCGCATCATCACGGTGAGTTCCGGACTGGGCTCCCGGGTCGGTGCCCCGGGTCTTGCCGACTACTCGGCGACCAAGTCAGGGATCGAGAGGTACACCATGGGGGTCGCCCGGGACCTCGGGCCCCGGGACATCACGGCCAACGTCGTGGAGGCCGGACTGATGGAGAACGGCATGCAACCGCCGGACCCCGAGACCCTCAAGGCCATGGTCAGCTCGCTGTCCCTGCAGCGCGTGGGTCACCCCGACGAAATCGCCGCGGCGATCGCCTTTCTGGCGAGCCCCGCCGCGTCGTACGTCACGGGCGCGGTGCTGGACGCCCACGGCGGCTATAACGCCTGAACCGGAACCCTGCCGCGCCCCCGGAGGATGGCATCGCGCCTTGGGAGCGCGCACCGCCGACGAGCACCACCAGCACCATGGCGCACACCCGGCGTGCGGTGGTCCGCTCGTGCAGCACGACGAAGCCGACCACCACCCCCCACGGCAGAGCTCAGCGCGACCAGGAGCCCGAAGGCCGCGTAGACGCGTGGGCGAGTTTCTCGGCTTCGGCGGCGTCAACGCTCAGGCCGTGCACGGTGTTACTCATGAGTCTTTTCCTCTCAGAGCAGGCAGGTTCAGATGGCGGTGCGGCCGCCGTCGACGGCGACGGTCGCGCCGGTGACGTAGCCGGCCTTCGACGAGACGAGGAACACGACGACCTCTGCGACTCGGCGGGCTCGGCCGCGCGCTTCATCACGGTGGTCTCGGCGAGCGCGCCGAACAGGTCGCGGGCCGCGGCTCCCGGGTGTAGACCGGGCCGGGCGCAACGGTGTTGAAGCGAACGCCACGGCTGCTGTACTTGGCCGTCCAGCCCTGCTTCAGGGACGCCAGCGCGGCCTTGGTCGCGCGGTACGCGGCACCGGCGGCCAGGCCAAGACTGTCGATGTTGATCACGCTGCCCGATCCCCTCGTGTGAGCGGCCACGCAATTCCCCATGTCAGGCCACTTGAGCGTCACGTAATTCCCCACCCTCACGGTCTCGGATCCCCAAGGGGGTGGTGGTCGCGAGTGGTGGCCCGGCGAATGCTGTCGGCCGAGCATCCGTGCTAACCGCTCCGGGCCTCGATGAGGAAGCGCTGCGCGTGGTCCACGAAGGGGCCATGGCGCTCGATGAAATCGTGGAGCGCTGCCAGACGGTCGCGGTACTCATTTGCCGTGAAGCCTGGGACGATCCAGACAACCTTGCGGAGGAAGTGGACCACCGCCGCAATGTCGTGGAACTCCATCCGGAGCGCTTCCTGGCGCAGTGCCACAACGTCAAGACCCGCCGCTTCCGCGCCGGCCGCGGCCGCCATCGGGCTCGCGCCGGCTGTGGTCGCCAGCGAGGGGAGAGACCAATGGGCCGCAGCAGGCTGCGGCCCCATCATGAAGTCGGTCAGTTCACGCACGCTGCCAGAGCCCACGTGCTGGGAAAGGTACGCGCCGTTCGGGCGCAGGACCCGGCGGACCTCGTCCCAGCGGGTTACCACCGGATGACGGCTGACCACCAGGTCGAAGTGATCCGATGGGAACGGCAGGTCAGCCGTATCGTCGGCTTCAACGATGGTGCCGTTGAACTTGGCCAGATTGCGCCGGGCGATCTCCAAGTTCGGCCGCCAGGACTCCGTCGCCGCCAGGACCGGTGGGGCAACAGGGATCGAGGCCAGCACCTCTCCCCCTCCGGTCTGGATGTCGAGCGCTGCCTCGGCCCTCGCCATCCGGTCCGCAAGCAGTTTTGCATAACCCCAGGATGGACGCTGCTCGGTTGCGCGACCGGCAAACCAGGAGAAGTCCCAGCCCTCCGTCGGGACGGCTTCACCTTCGGCGACAAGATCTTCGAACCTGGACATGGGGCGAGAATGGCAGACGGCGAAGGTGCCCGCACCAGGATTTCGATGGCGCCGCGGCAGTACCGCTGCCCAGTGAGCGGTCACGATTTTCCCCATCTGGAGTGGTTTGAGCTCCACTTGATTTCGCATGCTCACTGCGACCCAAGCCGACGATCTCTACGAGCTGGTCAGTGAACGGCAGGCGGACCATCTTGGCTCGGGAGCACTGGAACTGCCCCTGATCGCACGAGCCGTCCTCTACCTTTGACTTTGGCCATCGCTCCGCCATTTACGGCGCAGGTGAAGGCCATCTCGGAACTGCTCTGACCCGAACGTGAGCATGAGTCCGCAGTGTTGTCCTCAGCCAGCAGGGCGCTGTTGGTTCTCGATGGACTGCTTGACGACCGTCAGTGGTGCTCCACCGCAGGACCCGGCGAAGTAGGAGCCGGACCAGAAATGACCGCCCCACAGGTACCGGCGCACATGCGCGTCGTACTCCTGGCGGAGTCTTCGCGAGCTGACGCCCTTGAGGCTATTGACCAGCTTGGAGAGGTGCACTTTGGGCGGGAGACGCACCGCGGTCTCGGTCACATCAAAGTCTTTGGCGACCTGACCGACCGAGCACTCCCCGCGCTCGCACAGCTCAACGATTTCGGCCTTGAACTCCAGCGTGAACGAACGACGAGGACGAGTTCTTCCCGCGCGAGCGGGGGTGGTCCGCGCTGCGAGGCGACATTCCTCGTCTTCAGCGTGGCTCCGTGAGCCAGGTCCCTGTTCTTTGGACCGACCGATCGACCGACCGACTGACGGGCTCAGACTCTGGAACCGTCTACCGTCCCCCTGGGGGACCCGGTGGCCAGGTGCCGGGGGCGGTTTGGGCCCGAGAACCGGCGGATGAGGTCGGCTCGCGAGGTGATGCCCAACTGCTGGAAGACGCGGCGCAGGTGGCACGACGATGCGTGGGCTCAGGCACAGCCGGGCCACCACCTCCTTGTTGGTCGCACCCCCGCGACCACCAGCACGATCTGCCGTTGACGGGGGATCAGATTCGTTGCCCTGCTGTCGGTTTCGCCGGCGTCCTGGTCCGCTGAACTCCCGCGGGCACCGTTGGCACGCAGCCCGGAACGGGCCCGAGCGAGCCACCGTTGTCGCGGTCGGCGGCCGGATGCGGGCGCAGAGCGCGCCGGAACCTACCGCGCGAGCCGGTGCGGAGTGGCGGTTGCCTCGGTCCACTTTCCGGAGGCGATATCGAGCTGGGCCAAGCCCCACAGGCCGAGCGTCGAGGCAAGCCCCACTCCTGGGCTCCCGCTTTGCCAACGCTGCGGGGCGCGTACCGCTGCCCAGGTCCCGGCGTCATCCGCGGGCCTGGCAGCCAGCATCAACTACGTCGCTCACGCCGCTCCCGACACCTGGAAAAATACGAGCCGGGCATGACGTGGCCCGCCCGCCAGGCTGCAAGGGTTCCTCCGGACTCGCCTCCCAGGTGGAGCAGCTCGACGGTGCAATGTGCTACGTCCAGGACCATCACCCAGTCACCGTCGCGATCAGCATCGTGAAACTGGACACTGGTGCCGCCTGCCTCCGCATGGCAGGGGCTCATTAGATGCGAGCGGAAGCGTCCGACGTCATCAGGACGCCACAGCGCTGTCCCGGCAGTCGGGGCACAAGCCCCAGAGGGTCACGGCGGCCTCCTGGGTCTCGTATTCCTACGGCAACTGTGGCTCCATACAGGGAGCCGCACCCACCGTGCACTCGACGTCACGGATGGCGCCGCAGCGACGGCACACGAAGTGGTGGTGGTTGTCGTGCTGCTCGATCTCGTAGCGAGAGGGATGACCGGGAATCTGTCCAGCCTCGTCCGCTGTATCGCTATCTGCGTCGCGCAACGGGAACTCCCGGCATTCGCACCCCGCCCGGAATACGTGCCTTCGCCACCCGCATCCACGCCGTCGCCTGAGGCCAGGCAGCCGCTGGAGCACCGGCAGGCCGGCCGGGCCTGGTCGTACGAGCAGGAGAAGGCATAAAGCCGTGAGCGCGCCGGCGAGCGGTCTCATGCGGCCCAGTTCTTGATGAATCGGGTGGGTACAGGGTTGAGAGCGTCGATGTTGGGCCGCCATCTGGCGGCGACTGTGAGCCACCGGATAGATCTCGAAGAGGGCTTCCTCCCGTGGCGGGATCGGGGGGCATCGTGGAGCGGAAGATCACCTGACGCCGTTGGGGGCCGTTCGAAGGTTTCCGCCACGCTTCCAGGGCCAGGACACCCCGGCGTCCCACTTCACGGAGGAAGAATCCGCACCTGGTGTGAGGCGGTGACCGGTAATCGCTCGACAGTGGTCTGCGGTTCCGACATCCTGCGGAGCGACAACGTGAACAGACCCCAGGGAGAAGGCCGTTGAACCCCATCATCCGCCACATCACCTTCGACTGCACCGGCGAACCGTACGAACTCGCCCAGTTCTGGAGCGCGTTGCTCGGGCGCCCGGTGTCCGACGAGGACAAACCGGGTGATCCGGAGGCACTGATCGAGGACCCGGACGGTGGTCCAGGTCTGCTGTTCGTACGGGTAGAGGAGGGCAAGACGGCCAAGAACCGAGTCCACTTCGACCTGCAGCCTACGGGGCGTAACCGGGCCCAGGAGGTCGAGCGGGCCCTGGAGTTGGGTGCCCGGCAGCTCGCGGACCGCACCCTGCCGGACGGCAGGGGCTGGGTCGTCATGGCCGATCCGGAGGGTAACGAGTTCTGCGTCGAGCGAGGAGAGCTGGGCTGACGCCTGCGCCGGTCGTACATGGCGAAGGCCCGTGCTCTGTTGAGGGAGTATGGGTCTTCCGTCTCTCCAGACCCGCACGTGCGTGGCTCGTGTCACGGGCGAAGAGCCCGGACAGCACCACACGGGAGCATGAACAAGATTCGCTGTCCCGACCAGCTCGTGCGCAGGCGCAGCTGAGCCCATTCCACGCCCAGAACGTGCTTGACTCCACCAGTTCCGCGAGAGGCATCCGCGAGCAGTGCGGCCTTGAGCGGCGCTGCGCCGCGCCTCCATGACCGAGGACAACAGCTCCTGACGCCCCGTCTCCTCCTCTTCGCAGCTGTGCCGCACCACGATGATCAGGCTCGTCATGCAGACCTTCAACGTGCCGATGGAGAAGTACCGCCAGGCCGTGATGCCAGCGATCGAGTTGTTGAGGATCGGGCCGTACAGGGCGCGCGCGGTCCTCGGTCTCCGGCCCGATCCCCTGGTCGAAAGAGCAACGACCGGTGCCGGCGGGTCTGTGCCTCCCTGCTCGACACCGGCCTGCCACCCGCCGTGCCCTGGGCCGTTCTGGCCGCGATACCTCTGCTCGCGGTCGCGCTGCTGCCCTGCCGGCCGTAGGGAGGACGGGTCCGTTCACCGGTCTCGCGAAACAGGACTTCGTCGACGGCAGTTGTCGACGGTTGTTGTCGTCCGAATCAAGCCGGAGCGGCTCGGAGCGGGCTGTCTGGGGTGAACGTGACGGGCAGGCGCTCGGGGCCGCGCAGACCGCCAGGCCGCCAGCGCAGCTCGCCGGGCGCCACGGCCAGAGCGAGGCCAGGAAGGCGGCGCAGGGCGGTGCCGATGGCGACCTGACCCTCCAACCGGGCCAGCGGCGCCCCGAGGCAGTAGTGGATGCCGTGCCCGAATGCGAGGTGGGCCTTGTCTTGCCGGGTGATGTCCAGGCGGTCGGGGTCGGGGAACTTCGCCGGATCGCGGTCGGCGATGGCGGAGGCGATCAGCACGGTCGCGCCGCGTGGAATGGTCACGCCCGCGATGGAGACGTCCTCGCGCGCGAACCGGGCGATGCCGGGGTTGACCGGTCCGTCGTAGCGGAGGAATTCCTCGATCGCGTCCGGCAGCAGCGCCGGATCGTCCCGCAGCTTCTGCAGCTGGTCGGGGTGTGCGAGCAGCGCGGCGATGCCGCCGCCGATCAGGTTGACGGTGGTGATGTATCCGGCTGCCAGCAGCAAGAAGGACATGGCGATCAGCTCGTGCTCGTCCAGCCGCTGCTCCTCGTCCCGGGCGATGATCAGCGCGCTGAGCAGGTCGTCCCCTGGCCGTGCTCGTTTGGCATCGAGCAGCTTGGTCAGGTACGAGCGCATGTGCTGCCACGCCGCGTCCACCACGGCCGGCTCCGGCAGCTCCGCTCGGCGCAGGATCATGTCGTCGGTCCACCGCTGGAAGTCGTGACGGTCGGTCACGGGTACTCCGAGCAGTTCGCTGATGACGGTGACCGGAAGAGGCAGCGCGAAGTCCTCGACGAGGTCGGCGCGACCGGCCGGCACGACGGCGTCGAGCAGTCGGTCGGTGATCGCCTGGACGCGGGGCCGCAGCTCGGCCACCCTCCGCGCGGTGAACGCCTTCGAGACCAGGCGGCGCAGGCGGGTGTGGTCGGGCGGGTCGGAGCGGAGCATGTTGCACAGCAAGGACTCGCGTTCCGGCGCGGGCAGCTGCCGCATGAGCCGGGGATCGGACGCGTCGCGGATGTCGCTGCTCAGCCTCGGGTCGGACAGAGCTGCGAGGCCGTCGTCGTACCGCGTGACCAGCCAGGCTTCGAGGCCCCCGGCGATAACGGCGCGCCGCACGGGGCCATCCTCGCGCAGCTGATGGTAGAGCGGGAAGGGGTCCGCCACGAAGCCCGGGTCAGCGTAGGGCAGAAGGACCGGCTGCTGGCTCATCATGCCTCCCGTAGTACGTCTCATGCCCCGGAAGTAGGTTGCGATCATGTGCGGCGGACTTGCCAAGTTTGATGCTATATATACCAGTGTGTAGATCCCGGGATTTCACCGCAGGAGAGGCGACACGATCGTGGTGGGCGGTGGCCCGCCGGTATGGTCCTCGGCCTACCGCTGGCCCGGGCCGGCGTGGCGGTCACGGTCCTCGAGAAGCGCGGTGACTTCCGGACCAGCCGCATGATCGCAGTCCTGGAGCTGATAGGCGAGCTACAGGTTTCTTCCAACGCCTCCGTCACGCGGCCCGCGAGTCCCACAAGGTGCGGCCGAGTTCCTGACGGGTGAGGAGGGCCTCCAAATGTTCGTGACCCAAGGCTCGCTATGTTCGTGGCCCAAGGCCCGCTCCTGATCAGGCAGGAGTGCGCGCTCCCGGGGGGTGCCCCTATCTCTTTGGTCAAGGTGGATGGGTGCTGTTTTAGGGCGTCTGGAACGATGTGCCCGTGCATGTTGATGATGAGACGGTGGCCGTGGGCGGGAACGGACCGGAGTGGACGGGTGCGGTGAGTCAGCGTCTCCGTTGCTGTGTCTGTGGTGGGTTGACTGATGGCGCCGGGGACTACGTGCTCGTCGAACTGACGGCGCAGTTCTCTGACGCGCGCCAATGGCTGGGTGCGCATGCAGAGCACCTGAACTCCGTCCTTGCAGAGGGGTTCTCCGTGGAGGTTCACGAGATGTAGGGCTGCCGTCATGGGCCTGCACGATCTTGGTTCGCAGGCAGGGCCGGTTGCCCTCACCTCGCTCCGGGTGTCCGGGGTTCGTAGAAGGTTCCGTCGCGGAGCATGGCGAACAGGACGTCGGCTCGTCGTCGGGCGAGGCAGAGTAGGGCTTGGGTGTGGTGCTTGCCCTGGGTGATCTTCTTGTCGTAGTAGGCGCGGGATGCCGGGTCGGCCAGGGCGGCGAATGCGGAGAGGAAGAATGCCCGTTTGAGCTGCTTGTTTCCTCTCCGGGATGGCTGTTCGCCGCGGATCGAGGATCCTGAGCTGCGGGTCGCGGGGGCGAGTCCTGCGTAGGCGGCGAGGTGGCCTGCGGTCGGGAAGGTGCGGCCGTCGCCGACCTCGATCAGGATCCGGGCTCCGGTCCTGACGCCTATGCCCGGCATCGACGTCAGGACCTTCGAAAGAGGGTGGGCCTCCAGGAGTTGCTCGATCCGCCCGGCCAGCAGCTTGCGCTGGTCAAGGACGGCGGTCAGCGATCCGGCCAGGCTCGGGACGATCATCGCGGCAGCCTCTGTCCCCGGAACGGTGACGGTCTGCTCGTCCAGAGCGGTGAAGATGTCCTCGACCAGCCGTTCGGCCATCCGCGGGGCCTTCGGCCGTAACAGGGTGACCAGCCGTCGCCTACCAGCCTGGCGGATCTGGGCGGGTGACCCGAACCGCTCCAGCAGAGCGAGGACCGCCGGGTGTTGCAACCGCCGCCCCAGCACCCGCTCCAGCGACGGATGGATCTGCGTCAGCAGGCCGTGCAGCCGGTTCGCGACCCGGGTGGCCTCGCCGGCCAGGTCGTCGTCGAAGCCAACGATCATCTCCAGCTCGGCGATGGTCTCGTCCTCGCCGTCGATGGCCCGCAGCGTGTGGGGCATCGCCCGGGCGGCGTCCGCGATGATGAACGCGTCCTTCGCATCGGTCTTCGCCTCGCCGGGGTAGAGGTCGGCGATTCGCCGCATCGTCAGGCCGGGCAGATAGGCGACTTCGCAGCCCATGTCGCGGGCGACCGCCAGCGGCAGGGCACCGATCGAGGCCGGCTGGTCGACCACGACCAGCACCGTTCCGTGCTTGGCCTGCAGCTTGGCGAACAGCTCGCGGAGCTTGGGTTCGGTGTTGGGCAGCCGCTTGTCGAAGGCCTTCTTGCCGGCCGGGGTGACGGCGGTGGCGTGGTGTTCGCCCTTGCCGACGTCCAGGCCGAGGAAGACGTCGATGTCGCCGGTGTCGATCACGTGCAGGCCCCTCCATCACGCTTTCGTCCGGCCTTGCCTCGGCACCGAGCTGCCACATCCACGTTACGGAGAGCTCTTCCGGCTCGGGTGAAGCCGGTGCTCAAGCCCCTCATCAGCGGTCCGTCGATGCCTCCGAGCCCGGTGACACCACCCCCCGGATCATGAACCGCAACAAGGGGGGAAGTCATGCCGGACCCGAAGGCCGGAGGCCCCATTGCGGAGCCACGAAGAAGGTAACGGGGGGCGCCGGCTCGGCGTAAGACAGGTGAGCAGCTCGGTACCGGAGTGCTGGAGCAGGTCGAAGGACCAGGTGCGCGGACTGCTCCCGCTCCAGCAACGCGACCGTTCGCGGCTGGCGATTCCTCCAGTGCCGGAGCGCCGAGAAGTCCAGCCGAGCGCCCGTGTAGATCACGGCCTCACCGTCGATGACGACGTCCTCGCCCAGCGCCGCAGCGGCATCAGCGATCTCCGGCAACGCTCCGGTGAGGACACGCCCGTTCCGGGTCCGAGATGAGCTGCGCCTTCTCCTTGCCGCCCCAGCCGGACTTCTCCTCGGGGTAATTCTTGGCGGAGAAGCCGTAGTCCAGGCCCTTGCCCTTGACGGGTGTGCCGACGTAGCGAAGTTCGAGGGTGGTGAAGTCCATGCCGCCCCGGACCCCGTGGGGAGAGCCGGTTGGGGTCGGCGGCGTTCTTCCGGTTCAGGAACTCGCCCATACTCTTGGGGTTGGGACGGGACTCGCGGATCAGGTCGTTCGCGCCGCCGCCCGGGGGCTGCTGCATGTTGGTCGACTTCGCACGCACGCCGCCGCTCGGGGCCTTCTCGACCTTGTCGGAGCGGTAGTTGTACTCCGTGACCCGGTTGGCGCCCGCGTTCTTACGCAGTTCTCCTACGGGGCAGTGTGAGCCCCGTGGCATGACACCGCCAAACCCACACCCTAGGGCTGCAACTCCTGGATGAACCAAGGACTTTGGGGATAGACACGCCGATCGCTGCCTGACAGTGTCCTGACCTAGGCTCCCCCCATGAGCCCGAACCCCCCTATCGCCTGGCGGCAGGCCACCCTCCAGATCACCCGCGTCCACTCGCCCTACCGCGCCGCCTACGACCAGCACACCATCCACCACGCGCCGGCCCACGACCCGGTCCGCGCCCGCGCTGTCGTCGCCGAACTCTCCACCGTCGCCACCGTCACCGAAGAACTCGAGCCCATACTCCGCCGGGACATGCACCACCCCCGGCACATTCGTGACCTCGACTATGTCGCCGTCGGATACTGGGGCAACATCGTCCAGATCAGCGACCCGGCCTTCGGTGAGGACGGCATCCTCTCCGCCAACCTCGACGCCGCATTTGATGCCCAGGTCAAAGCTCACCCCGAGGCCCGCATCACCGCCGTTTGTGAGATGTATTCGGCTGAGAACTACGGCAAGTACCTCGCCCATGTCCCCGGGCAGTCCCACCTCTCCGCTGACGGCTGGGACGACCAGTACGTCACCGGCAACCCCGCGCAGCTCCTGCGGGCGGTCGGCGTCAACCCCGGCGGCTCCGGGGCCGAGTACCTCAACACCGACCAGGACGAGTCCTTCATAGGCGTCGAGTACCTCAACCTCCTCGCCTGCGGCCTGCACTCCATCTACAGCAAAGAGAACCTGATGGTGTCCGTCTTCAAGGTCACCCGCGCCGAGGATGTCCAAGAGGCCATCGACGACGTCTGGCGCCGGGACTGAGGCCGGCAGGCGGCCCGGCCCAAGCGGTGGCTCGGTACGCGTCAGGGTGCCGGGGCGCTGTCGTTTCCGAGGGAGTGGCGATAGGGAAGCTTGCGCCCTCATAAAGATCTTTTAGGGGTTGGCGGCCTTCGTCGTTTCTCATGGCGTGATCGTCCGATGAACCGTGCATTTGAACTGCGGCCCGGCCGACGGGGACTTGCCCGATACGGGGCGCGATCCGGCGGCTGCCGCGTCTTCCGGCCCGGCCGCTGGACGCGACGACGGAGCAGTTGACGGTCGTCCGCACGGACGCCCCGGTAGCCGATCCCTGCGGCCGCGGCACGGGTTGTTCCTGCTGCTCCTGAACCTCCCGGCGCCGGCCTGCCCCTCGCACGGTCCAGGCCGTCGCCCGAGGGGCGAGGGGCGGGTCCCTTGGTCGCCGCCCTGCTGTACAGGGTGATGGTGACCTCGGCGTTCCGGGGAGCGGCGCGTGCCCGGTAACGGCGACCTCGAGTTCCCTGGTGGGTTACGAGTCGTGGGTGGAGCTGGACGCCGCGATGGCCCTGGACTTCGATCCCGCCGTCGTCGCTCTCTCCTTCTCCGTCGTCGGTCGCAAGCGTTCCAGCAGGGCGTAGAGCGTCGCGCTCTCGGCTTCGTCCAGGGCGTCGAGGGCGCCGTGCGTCTCCTGCATCTCCTCGCGCACGCAGCGGATGATCTCGCGGCCCGCGTCGGTCGCGACGACGTTCTTCACGCGGCGGTCTGCGGGGTCGGCTTCACGGCGGACCAGCTCGCGGGCCTCCAAGCGGTCCACGATCCCGGTGACGTTCGACGCGTCGCACACCAGCAGGGCGGCGAGGCCGCGCATCGGCAGCGGGCCGTCGAGCTGGGCGAGGACCTTGGCCTGGGTGGAGGTGAGGCCGTGGTGGGCGGCGGCCGCCGCGAAATCGCGCCACTGGGCGGTGCCGATGGCGGCCAGCAGTTCCAGCAGCTGGAGCTTGGTGGGGGCTTGTGGGGCGGTGGCGCTCATGGTTGGAGCGTACTCAAGATGCTTCACATTATCAATTATTTACTTGACTACCTTAATCATTTAGGTTTACCGTCTGCGCAAGTACTTGATGTCATCAAACATCTGCGATCTGAAGCATTGAGAAGGTCCCCACTCCCATGAGCACCGCCGCGCCCACACCCGTCGCCGACGTCCGGCACAGGAACGAGACGGTCATCGTCTTCGCCCTGAGCCTTGCCGCCATGGTCGTGTCGATGATGCAGACCCTGCCGGTCCCGATCCTGGGCCTGATCCGCAACGACCTCGGCACCTCGACCGCCGGCGTCAGCTGGGTGACCACCGCCACCCTGCTGTCCGCCGCCGTCTTCACCCCGCTGCTCGGCCGCTTCGGCGACCAGCACGGCAAGAAGCCCACCCTGGTGGCCGTCCTCGGCGTCATGGTCGCGGGCTCCGTCATCGCCGCGGTCGCGAGCTCGCTGCCGCTGCTGATCCTGGGCCGGGTGCTCCAGGGTGCCGCTACCGCGATCTTCCCGCTGGCCCTTTCCGTCCTGCGTGAAGAGGTCCGGCCGCAGAAGCTGCCCGGCGCCATGGCACTGGTCAGCGGCACGCTCGCGTTCGGCAGTGGGCTCGCACTCGTCGCCACCGGCCTGCTCACCTCCGGCGACGACGCCGACTACCGCAACGCCTTCTGGATGGCGACCGGCTTCGCGGTCCTCGCCCTGCTCGCCGTCGTCTTCCTGGTCCCCGCGACCCGGCACAAGACCGGCGGCCGCACCGACTTTCTCGGCGCGCTGACCCTCGGCATCGCCCTGCTGCTGCTCCTGCTGCCGATCTCCCAGGGCCACGAGTGGGGCTGGACCTCCGGCCGTACGCTGGGCAGCTTCGCCGGCGCGGCCGTCATGACCGCCGTCTGGGTGCTGGTCGAGCGCAAGGTGCGCGAGCCGCTCGTCGACATGGGGATGTTCGTCCACCGCCCGGTCCTTATGGCCAACCTGGCCGGCATCCTCGTCGGCTTCGGCATGTTCGCGAACTTCCTCGGCGTCTCCTACCTCGTGCAGATGCCCGAGGCGCTCACCGGCTTCGGCTTCGACGCCTCCATCCTGCGCGCATCCGTCCAGTTCCTGCTGCCCGGCGCGATCGTCTCACTGCTCACCTCGCCCGTCGGCGGCCAGCTGGTCCGCCACCGCGGCCCCCGGTACGTGCTCGCCATGGCCGCAGCATTCGGAGCCGTCGGCTTCGGCTGGCTCACCCTCGACCACACCCACACCGCCTCGGTGATCGGCGCCGGCCTCATCGTCGGCGCGGCCGTCAGCTTCGGCTACGCCGCTATGCCCGCCGTCATCATGGCGAGCGTTCCACACCACCAGAGCGGCATCGCCAACGGCATCAACTCGATCTCCCGCTCCACCGGCAGCGCGATCGGCAGCGCGATCGTCACCACGATCCTGGCGTCCAGGACCATCGAGCACCTGCCGGCTGGTGTGCCGCCGCTGCCCGCCGAATCCGGGTTCACCCTCACCTTCGGCATCGGGGCCGTCGCCTTCGCACTGGTCGCGGTGATCAGCTGGCTCGGCCTGCGCGGACAGCACGGCCCCCGGGTCGTCGAGGCGGGCAAGGCAAGCGCGGCGAACGGGCCCAGCGCGCCGAGTGCGCCCGCGGCGCAGCAGGCGCACGTGCCGGCCGACGCCGGCTGACCCCGCCCTTCCGAGGGGAAGCCAGGGCCGGGTTCGGGTGCCGTTTCGGGGTGGACGTGGTGTGCTGACCGTGGGCAGAGGCCGCCACGGCGGCGGGCAGGGCACCGCGCCCCCGCACACGGAGAGAGGCTCGCCATGGCAATCCTCATCCATGCCGTACTCCCGAGCGTCACCACGGAGCAGTACGACGTCTCAACACGAAGTTCCAGCGGCTGCCCGACATCTTCCAGGGGTGCCCCTCCTTGCCTGCGTACCGACCGGCAGCGGCCTGGAGATCTTCGACCTCCGGGAGTCCGAAGAGGACATGGCCCGGTTCGGCGAGACGATGATGCCCATCGCCGGGGAGCTGAGCTTCCCGGCGACACCCGATCAGCCCGAGGTCTCGCAGGCGCACAACTACCGGAATCTTCAGGGACTACCAGTCGTGGCTGACGACCCAGGCGTGCTATCAGTTCGAAACAGCGGTTCCGGACCAACTGAGGCAACATCCGGCATCCACTCCCCCGGGACCAATCAACCGAGATTCCCTGCATCCCCACATCTCAACTGATCTGGTCGTCACAGGTCTTGGCCGAGAGGCCAGATCGTTTGAGACGGGACATCAACCGGCATTACGTCGTAGAGAAGTCGCCTCGTCCCACGTGTCTGGTCGCTACGCGGCCAGGGCGCGGTCCCGATGGTGGGATGGATGTGGGGCCGGGCCGTGCAGGTTGGGGAGGCTCTGCGAGCGCCGCAGGTTCGCACCCAGCCGTGGGGCTCTGGCTGTCGCGATCCCGTGCGTACGGGCGTGCTCAGCGCGGTGAGCACAACCGGTCGGCGGTGCGGGGCCGGATCAGGCCGACTGCCAGGACCTGCTCGCCTCGTACCGGCATTGCGGGGTCGTCGGTGTCCGGCGACGGCCAGCACACGCCGACACGGCTGTCGTCCACAGGTTCCAGAACAGCGCTGAGCGCTCAGCGCCCGTGACGCCGATTTCGGCGACGGTTCCGTGGGCGGTGCGATGACGCCGGCGTTCGGAGTCGGCAGTCCCGGGCGAGACCGAACCGGTGTCCGGGACTCCCGACGACACACCCCCCTGACGGCACACTGAGTTACCTAACTGTTACACTCAGTCACCACGCGGGGATGGAGCCCTGAGTATGTGCCGCGGTTGGCGGCAACTCCAACGCACTGCCCTGCCCGATCGCATGTGGGCGCGGTGCAAACCGCTGTGCACGTCCATTGGCACGTCCATGAGAAGCACCCAAGCAGAGGCGGTAGTCATGGCGCAGGAAGCCAGGATCGACGTCGAGTTGACGGCGAAGCAGGATGAAGGAAAGCCCCCGGCCGAGGCGTCGGCGACGCTCGCCGGGGCGCTGGAGCCAGGCGTATGGTTCGCGAGCCCGGCACGGACGGCACGCGCCGAGGACCGGAAGCCGAAGATCTGGGAGCTGCGGTCCACTCGGCCGTACCGGCGCGAGGTGGCGACCGGCACGGCGGCGGTCTACTTGGCCAACGGGCACAACAGCCTGGAGCGGCCGTTCATCTTCGCGGACGGCTTCAACTACGGCCCCAGTGATCTGCCGGGCCTGTGGGAGCACTTCAACGCGCCCTACAAGAAGGGCAAGCCCGGCTTCCTCGACCAGCTGCTCGCCGCAGGTATCGACGTCGTCCTGGTGGGCTTCGATCAGCGTCACACCTACATCCAGGCGAACGCCGGTGTGGTGATCAGCGCCATCCAGCAGGCCATCGCGGAGCGGCAGGGCAACACCCCGCTGATCGTGGGTGGCGTGAGCATGGGCGGCATGATCACCCGCTATGCCCTCGCCGAGATGGAGCACCACGGCGTGGACCACGAGACGGAGACCTACATCTCCTGGGACACCCCCCACAACGGGGCGTGGATCCCGCTGGTGCTCCAGCAGATGGCCTACTTCTTCGAGTCCTTCCCCACCGGCAACCCCGACGCGCCCAAGCAGGCCGACCTGATCAGGAGCCCCGCAGCCCAGCAGCTGCTGTGGGCCTGGGTCGAAAATGCCAAGTACTCCGGCCCGGTCGCCACCACCAGCGAACCGCGCAAGCAGTTCCTGGCGGAGCTGGAGCAGTACGGCCAGTTCCCGATGCGGCCCCGCAAGCTGGGCGTGGCCAACGGCACCGGAACCGGCACTGGCCGCGACCTGCCGCCCGGCAAGACGGTGTTCGACTGGCGGCTGCCGCTGATCGCCGCCGCGACGGCCCGCTTCCAGCCCAGCGGCGGCGAGCACCAGCCGATCGGCGAAATGAAGGCACTGGGCCAGGTGCGCCGCGGCAACACCTCCCACGTACCCGCCCTCGACGGCGCGCCCGGCGGCAGCCTCGGCTCCTTCGGCATGATCGCCGACGCGCTCAAGGCCGAGATCCCGCAGGAATACCGCAGCGGGTGCTTCGTCCCGGCGGTGAGCGCGGTAGCGCTGGACTTCGACCCGGTCACATGGAACGTGAACCCTTACGAGGACATCGAGTCGCTGCCCGCCGAGAAGAGCATGCTCGACGAGTTCAAGTGCGACGCCGAGAACACCGAGCACAGCCAGGTCACCGAGACGCTGGCCGACTGGATCGTGGAGCGGCTCGCCCGCTGACGCCCCACGCCCGCGCACACTGATGACGAACAGTCAGAACGCGCCCGGCGGTAGCTGACCATCCCGTCCAGCAGTACGTTCATCAACAGGTGCCACGCCCCCAGGGGCGTGGCACCTGCCTCTGTTTTGCGTTACCGGCCGCGCCGTACACGCGCAGGAGGACAGCAGGTCTTCCTTGCCTTTCAGGGCGTCGGCGACGTCCTGCGCGGACGAGAGCACCATCTGCGCGGCGATGATGTCCTGGGTTGTCCATCGCCGTCACCACCGGATCAGCAGGAAGGGTGGGGAGCTTCGCCACTGCCCTTCTGTACGGCGCGGAGAAACTCCTCGATCGCCTCGGTGGACGACCACGCGGGCTCCCAGCCCAACTACTGAACTTGAATTGGTGATGTCGGGGCCGTCAAGCCTGACGGGCCGCTCCAGCCGCCTCCGCCACACGGCAGGGCGATGTTGAGAACCAGCGGGCCGGTAGCCTCCGGCCATGAGTGATCAATTGGCCCCAACCGAGGATGGCATCAGCCCGGCCAGGGGAACCGCTGGGTATGCCGAGACGGCGGACGTGCTGGCCGTCCAGTACGAAGAAGTCACCTTCGACGAAGTCCACCGCGACGTGCTGCAGCTGGTTCCTGCCGAGCCCGGCCGCATCCTGGACGTGGGCGCAGGAACCGGACGCGATGCCGCCGCGTTAGCGGCCCGTGGACACAGCGTCGTGGCTGTCGAGCCGACTACGGAGCTGCGGGCGCATGGACAGCGAATCCATGCAGATAGCGGGATTGATTGGGTCGACGACGTGCTTCCGGACCTGACGCTGAGCCAGCACACGGGCCGGTTCGACGCGGTCTTCGCCACTGCGGTGTGGATGCATCTGGACGCCGAGGAACGCCGACAGTCGATGGCCAGGATCGCCACGTTGCTGGTGCCTGGCGGCCGATTCTTCGTCAATCTACGCCACGGCCCCGTGCCCGATGGCCGCCACATGTTCGACGTGTCCGCTGCTGAGACAGTCGAGCTGGGTGGTAGATACGGCCTGCAGACGGTCCATCGCAGCAAGCGTCCCGATCTTCACGGCCGTGACAGCGTCCGGTGGAGCTGTCTGGTACTTCAGACGCATGAGGCCGCCGACTCACCCAACTGAACGCGAACTCCTGATCTCTGTCTTCTGCGTGGTCAGTCGTCGAGTGTCATGCCGGTGCCGGTGAGGCAGCCGTCGATCAGGTGGAGGCGGTACTGGATCATCTTGAGCTTTCGCTTCACTGCTCGGGTGATCTGGCTGAGGTCGACGGCGGCGAGGTTGCCGATGTCGCGCTTGACCAGGGACCAGATCCCTTCTTGCGGGTTCAGGTCAGGGGCGTAGGTGGGCAGCTGGAAGACGGTGAGCCAGTCGGCGTTCGCGGCGATGAACTCGCGCAGCGGCTTGGTCAGGTGCATGCGGACGTTGTCCCGGGTGTGTGCGAGGTCGTCGAGCTGCGGCCTCGGCGGTGGGCGCCTGACAGGCTTGAGCCGTGGCCTCATCCTCAGTCGATCGAACAGGGCCCTTCACCGCATCAACCACACGTCCCGCCACGGGAGCTGTGCGCTGCTGTTTGCTGAGCGCCGTAGCAGTTTTTCGGTCGGGTCGGTGGTGCGGGCGCTGGACGGCACGTGTGCCCGGGCAGGTCAGGCTGCCCGGGCACACGGTTCACGGAGGGTTGGATCATCCGGTGTCGACGGTCGGACGGCCCTCACCGGTTGGGTCAGTGGTGGTGGCCGCGGCCCCAGGACTCAATGTCGACGGTGCGGCCGCGGTCGTCGCGCAGAGTCGCGGTGTCGGAGCGGTCCCAGACGTAGGTGCGGCGGCCCTGGTAGAGGTCGGTGCGGGTGTCGCGGCCGGCGCCAGAGTGAATGCGGACGGTGGCGCGGCCAGGGAGGCGGACGTCGTGGAAGCGGTAGCGGTTGCCGTCCGCGTCGCGCAGAGTCCAGCCGCCGAGGTCCACGCTGCGACGGGTGTTGTTGGTGATCTCGACCCATTCGGCGTTCAGCGACCGGTTGGTGCCGATGCCGCGTCTGGGACTGTCGGCCTGCACGCCGCTGATCGCGACCTCGGAACGCTGGTGGTGCCGGCCTCGGTCGTTGTCGTCGGCCGAGGCCGGCAGGGCGACGGCGGAGACAACGGCGCCGGCCGCGAGGGCGGTCGCCGCGATACGGCGGGCGGTGCGAGAAGCAGACATAGGTGACGTCTCCTCAAGAACGGTGCTCCACAAGCCGATGAGAGCTGGTGGTGCGGTGCGGGTTCCCGGACCGTGCTGGGCCGAGGACCCAAACTCTGGGGCGCCCGTTGCGGCCGGCGGCAGGCCAACCGGCGCACGTTACCGTTTGCGGACATTTCCGTAACAAGCGCCCGTATCGGTGACGCATACGCGGCGAGCGTGACCCTGACATTCACTGTCCGCTACATCGATCCGTTCAATGATCAAAAGCAAGCCCTTGCATGCTCCGGGGCACCACCGGTTGCGCCACCCGGCACATCACCCGCTCGGCGGACAGAAACTCGGTAACGACGTTTCTGCACGTTTCTTCGCACACGCGAGACGGTGTCGCACGTACACACGACAGGAAATGCCTTCGCTCTGACAGGACCGGGTACACGCTGTTGGAGCCGGGTCCCGCCGGACTCCCGATGAGGGCGACCGAGGCGACGGACACCATTGACTGGTCAAGGGCCATCCGCGACGGCTTGAGGCTGCAATGCGACCGCTCCCGGCGGATCAGCGTGGAAGCGCACCGGCCGGACCCCCGCATGACCGTGGTCAAGCAGCGGCAAGGCCCCTCCAAGAGCGCAGGTCAGAAAGTGCTCTTCCCGCGCGAGCGGGGATGGATCGGAGCAGAGGGCGCCTACGGTTGCGCAGCCAGACCATCGGCACGCCCGGGCCGGGCGTTCCCCACGGTCCCGTCACCCCCACGCCGGGCCGCAGACGACGCGTCACGGATCCAACGACCGGCACCGTGACTGGGATGTTCAGGTATCCCTCAGGCGTGAGAACTTCCTCTGGAGCAGATCAGTGAAGATGCCGATGGGGTCGTCCCAGCCGCTGTTGACCCAGTCGCCGTTGACATTGACGGTGGTCATGTGTTTTCCGTCGCGGGTGCCGTAGGTGTAGGACCACGAACCGAAGAGAGCGCCCCCCCT
Source organism: Streptomyces sp. NPDC060064 (assembly GCF_042736455.1). Classification (NCBI taxonomy): domain Bacteria; kingdom Bacillati; phylum Actinomycetota; class Actinomycetes; order Kitasatosporales; family Streptomycetaceae; genus Streptomyces; species Streptomyces sp. NPDC060064. Next base: position 258,283 of record NZ_JBHWWF010000005.1, on the reverse strand, counting down.
GCCCCAAATCGTTTCCCCGCCGGGCAGCGTCACTGAGGAGACGCCGAGACCGTAGGTGGCGTTGGAAATCCAGCGGTGGGTCGGCACTGTGGTGAACATGTCGCGTTGCTGGTCTGGCGGCAGTATGCGGCCGCCCAGCAGGGCGCCGAAGAACTGGTTGAGATCGTTGAGGCTGGAGATCATGCCGCCCCCGCCCAGAACATGGTGGAGTCGAACTCGGTCGCGTCGTGGACCGGGGGCGTCGGGTTCGGTTCGGAACAGCTTCGTGTAGTGCCGGGAGTGTGGCCCGTGGATCCTCGGGTCGCTGCCGTGCGGCAGGTACGTCCCGGTCAGGCCGAGCGGGCGGGTGATCCGCTCGGTGATCTCGTCGGCAAGCGCCCGGCCGCCGACCCGTTCGATGATCATGCCTGCAACGACGTAGTTGGTGTTGGAGTACGCCCAGTCCGAACCTGGCACGAAGGTGGCCGGATGCGCCATGGCGATCTGCACCGGTAACTCGGGGCTGTGGGTCTCGTGACGGTTCAGTGCTTCCTGGTCATCGGTGCAGCTGAAGATCCCGCTGGTGTGGTTGAGCAGCATCCTGATCGTCACCTGGCTACCGTCGTGGTTGTGGCCGCGGACCACGCCGGGCAGCCACCGTTCCACGGTGTCGTCCAGGCTCAGCCTGCCTTCGGCCGTCAGTTGCAGCATCACGGTGGCCACGAACGTCTTGCTGATGCTGCCGATGCGGAACCGGTCCTGCGGTGAGCGCTTGCGGCCGGTTGCGGTGTCGGCCACTCCTGCCGTGCCGAACCATCGCTGGTCGCCGTCGCAGATCTCGGCGAAGATGCCGGGAAGGCCGCCTAGTTCACCGCTCTGCTCGCCCAAGAAATGGGGGGCCGGCCGACCGGCGTTCGTCGTCTCACCGGGCCAGGCCGGGGGACGCAGATCGCGGCCATGACCTGCGCGAATGCGGGTGCGTCCCGGCCCCGTCACCACGCTGCCCGCTGACGGCCCACATCCCCCCACCGCGGGCACCCGCGCCCTGGGCCTCGGTGCCCGGCTCGCTGCCCGCGCCCCGCCGGGCGACCATGAGTACGGGACCGGCCCGGGGGCCAGGCACTGGGAGGCACCCGTGGCGCACACCCAAGCAACCGACGTACTGATCGCGGGCGCCGGCCCGGTCGGACTGAGCGCGGCCGCCGAACTCCGCCGCCGCGGGGTGCGCTGCCGTCTCGTCGATCGGCTGCCGGCCCGCCTCCCCTACGCCAAGGCGGTCGGCATCCAGCCGCGCACCATGGAAATCTGGGACCGGATGGGCCTGGCCCGCACCTTTCTGGAAGCCGCCGTTCCGCTGCGCGGCCAGCTGATCTACGTCAACGGCCGGGAGCAGGCGCGGATCGACCTCGCACTGCCGCCCGAGGTGCCCTACGGATTCGCCGCGCTGCCGCAGTACGAGACCGAGCGCCTCCTGGAGGAATACGTCGCGAGCTTGGGCACGGCCATCGAACGCGACACCGAGCTGCTGTCGTTCACCCAGGACGCGGACGGGGTCACCGCCCGGCTGGGCACCGCCTCCGGCGCCGCTGAGGAGGTCCGTGCTCGCTACCTGATCGGCTGCGACGGCGCGCACAGCAGCGTCCGCAAGGGGCTGGGACTCGGCTTCGAGGGCGGGGCCCTCCCCGAGGAGTACATGCTGGCCGACGTCGAGGCCGAATGGGACCTTCCGCACGGATACGGCATACGCTCCAGCCACCGCGCCGACGACGGCTCCACCGACGACCTGCTGGTCTGCATCCCGCTGCCCGGCGCAAGCCGCTACCGCATGTCGATGCTGGTCCCGCCCGAACTCTCCACCCGGGCGACAAACCGGGCGCCCACGCAGGGCGATGGCGTAGCGCACGGCCTGGAGGGCGGCCGCGCCCCGGAGTTGTTCCACATCCAGGCCGTCGTCGACCGCCTGGCCCCCAGTCCGGCCGCCCTCTCCCGAATGCGCTGGTCCTCCGTCTTCCGCATCAGCCACCGGATCGTCGACCGCTACGCCGACGGCCGGGTCTTCGTCGCGGGCGACGCCGCCCACATCCACCCGCCCACCGGCGCCCAGGGCATGAACACCGGTATCCAGGACGCCTGCAACCTGGCCTGGAAACTCGCCCTCGTCGTCCACGGGGAGGCCGGGCCCGCCCTGCTCGCCAGCTACGACGCCGAACGCCGCCCGGTCGGCGAAGAGGTCGTCGGCCGGACCGTCCGGCACGCCACCCACGGCATCGAGACCGACCCCGACGACCCGCGGACCCTGATGCTCCGCGAGGCCCAACTGCTCGTCGGCTACCGGGGCGGCCCGCTTGCCGGCAGCCCGTACGGGCCGGCCGACGCGCCCCAGCCCGGCGACCGGGCCCCGGACTGCGCCGGCCTGACCACCCCCGTCGCCACCTACCCGCTGCGCCTGCTCGACGTCCTGCGCGGCCGCACGGGGCACGTGCTGCTTCTGTACGCGGCCGACACCGCCGACCTGGCCGAGGCCGCCGACGCGGCTGGGGCTGCCTGGGTGCGGCGAGTGCGCGGCGGCAGCCCCGGCACCTCCGACGGCCCGGACCCCGGGACCGGCCTGCAGGCCATCGCCGTCCTCGCCCGCGAAGCCGCACCAACCGCCTCCGGCACCCTGGCCGTACCCGGATACCGCGACGCGGCCGGGGAGTTCGCCCGGCTCTTCCGCCCCGACGGCCCGACCGGCTTCGTCGTCAGCCCGGACGGGCAGCTCGGCGCCCGCTTCCCACTCGCCGGCACCACAGCGGCCCTGTCCGCCTACCTCGTGGCCCTCTCCGCGCCGCCGTGAGCACCGCGGGCTGCCGCGCCGAAGGTCGCCGCGGCTGCCGGCCGCTACTGCGCCGCCGCCCGCGGCGGAACGCAGAAGCCCGTCGGCGCACGAACGTGCCCGGTAGGCAGCCCCGACTCGTCAGGCCCTGACCGTTGAATGGCGCGAATGGGCAAAAAGGGCTACGAGTTGCGTCTGAGCGCTTCAGTTGGCCCTTTAGCGCTTGATGTGGCCCCGCTGAGCGTCGGAGCTGACCCGGTAGCCGGATGACGTGACGAAACGCGGGGCCCTAACGTGGCGGATCATGAACATCCTGATCGTAGGCGGCAGTGGCTTCCTGGGCCGCGAGTTGGCCCAGCAGGCTTTGGCAACCGGACACACCGTGACGGCGACCTTCGCAACCCGCGCCGGCGACATCCCCGGGATCCACTGGCTGCCCATGGACCTACGTCGCAGCGAGGAGATCACATTGGCGCTCAGGGAGTCCCAGCCGGGCGTTGTCATCAATGCGGCGTACCGCAAGGCCGACTGGACAACCACAGCCGACGGCGCCATTTGCCTGGCGATGGCCGCCACTCAGCACGGAGCCCGGCTGGTGCATGTGTCCAGTGACGCCGTCTTCTCCGGCGCCGACGTCCGCTACGACGAATCCGCCACGCCGGATCCGATCACCCCATACGGGGCTGCGAAGGCTGCGGCCGAAACGGCGATCCGCCTGTTCGCCCCGGCCGCCGTCATCGCTCGCACCTCGCTGATCATCGGCAGCGGTGGCTCCGCGCACGAGGCATTCACCCACGATCTGGCCACCGGGCGACGAAGTGGCGTGCTGTTCACCGATGACATCCGGTGCCCCGTTCATGTCGCCGACCTCGCCCTGGCCATTCTTGAGCTGACCGTCTCCGATCATGAAGGCGTGTGCCACCTTGCAGGATCAGATGCAGTCAGCCGTCATGAGCTCGGTGTCCTGATCGCCGACCGCGATGAATTGGACGCCTCGATGCTGACCGCGGGTCGCCGCGCCGATACGGGTTCCCCGGGAGCGCTGGACGTCCGCTTGGACAGCACTCGGACGCAACGCACATTGCGTACCAACCTGCGCGGCGCCCGCGACTTCCTACGTCGCAAGCGCTGACTGGTACCTCTTTCGCCCCGACGGCATTGCACCGGCGGGCGACAGCTGAAGGCGCCGCCTACGGCTCCACGATGTGCCGCAGGTAGGCGTGCGGGTCGGCGAGATAGCGGCGCCAGTGGTCCACGACACCGAGCTCCCGCCAGGCGACCCTCCGCATGCCGTGCTCGCCGACCTCGATGATGTCCGCGCCCGGCAGGGCGGTCAGCAGCGGGGAGTGCGTGGCACAGATGACCTGGCCGCCCTCCTTCGTCAACCGGTCGATGTGCCCGATCAGTTCGAGGCACGAAGAGAACGAGAGCGCCGCCTCCGGCTCGTCCAGGACATAGAGCCCGGTGTGGAGGAACTTCCCGCGGAACGCCGCGAGGAAGCCCTCACCATGGCTGACCGATTCCGGCGAAAACCCCTCCCTGCCCAGGGCGTCCAGCGCGGTCTCGGCCCGCAGGAAGAAGCCCTTGCGGGCCGACCAGCTGGTTGCCATACGGCGCCCGCGCGCGGCCGCGTCGAACCTCATCCGCTCGCCGAGCACCGACTTGCCACGCGAGGAGGCGTAGCGCCAGTCGTGGGAGCCGCCGTAGGAGTCCAGACCGAACCCCTCCGCCAGCGCCTCGACCAAAGTCGACTTCCCCGAGCCGTTCTCACCGACCAGAAAGGTCACCGGCTCGGTGAAGCGCAGCCCTTCGTCAAGCAGCTGCCGGACGCAGGGCACCGACCAAGGCCAGGCGTTTTCGTCGTACGAGGAGAGATGGGCATACGCGCGTTCGACAATCACCCGACCAGTGTCGCCCAGGACTCAGAAGACGTACGGCTCTGCGCCCCGGCGGCCGAGCCGGCAGTCGCTCTCATCGCAGAAGACCCGGCGCACGCGGAGACGGGCGACCATCCTGAATCCACCGACGGGGAGTCGGCTGTCTGACGCCAGTACCGGCGGTGAACCCGCGCGGCAGTATGCCCTGGGCGCCCAAGCAGCCTCGGCAACGCCGCCGACCGGCGGCACAACCCACGAACAGCCGGATGTGGGGGTGCTGTGGAAGCTTCGCTCAGCGGACCGCCTGAACGCTAGAGGCCAACTGAAAAGGCCAGCGGGCCCTACAGTTGGCGGGCTGTCCGTTGTCATGCAACTCAGTCGTCGTGTCATCCAATGGAGTCGAAGGCCCTTGTACCTGAGCGTGCCAGGATGCCGGGGACACGACCGCCAGCACGTCGACGGGCAGGAGCCAGCCATGATCAGCGGTGCACATGTCATCCTCTACAGCCAGGACGCCGAGGCGGACCGTGCCTTCATCCGTGACGTCCTCGACTTTCCCGGCGTCGACGCGGGCGGCGGCTGGCTCATCTTCAAGCTGCCCCCGGTCGAGGTGGCCGTGCACCCGACCGACGGCCCGCCCCAGCAAGAGCTCTTCCTGATGTGCGATGACCTTGATTCCCAGCTCGGCGAGTTCCGCGCGCAGGGCGTCGAGATCACCCGCGCGGTCACCGAACAGCGCTGGGGCAAACTGACTGCGATCCGGCTCCCCAGCGGCGCCGAACTCCCGCTGTACGAACCGCTGCACCCCATCGCCCACAGCCTGTGACCCCACAGCACTCAGCTCAGCATGACGAATCTCAGGGTGGCCGCGGACCGTCGGTGGCGCCGCCACAACAGGGAGGCCGTCCACATCGGAATCGCTCGTAGCGGTTCGTAACAGTTCGGCCCGTCGCTCGACGCTCGGTCGTCGTGTCGTCGTGTCGTCGTATCGTCGAACATAGTCGCTGCAGGTCAAGGGCGCCGCGACCGACTGACTGACTTCGATGACACCGGTTACTCATGCGGCGAGGCCGAGAGGCCGGGGCAGATGTCCCGTCTCATGCGAATTGGCCCCTGTCTCGGGTGATCTGGTCCGTTGGCGCTACTCATGTCACGCGAGACCTCGACCCGCACAGCGATGAAACCCGGGTTCTCCGTGAACAGCACGCCCCACTACGGTGGACCGATGACGTCGATCAAGAAGTTCCAAGTCACCTTCGACTGCGCAGAACCTGAGCGACTCGCTCGTTTCTGGTGCGAGGTGTTGGGGTACGTCGTACCACCGCCACCGGAGCCTTTTGCCACTTGGGACGATTTCAAGCGCTCGCAGCCACCTGAGCAGCGGGATTCATGGTTCGCCTGCAGTGATCCCTCAGGTGTGGGCCCGCGCCTGTACTTCCAGCGCGTCCCCGAAGGCAAGGCCGCCAAGAACCGGCTGCATCTTGACGTGCGGGTCGGCACCGGACTCGTGGGTAAAGAGCGCCTCGCCGCACTTGAAGCCGAATGCGCACGACTGGTCCCGCTCGGCGCGGTACACGTGCAAACGCTGTATGCCGATGGCGTCAACGAGTCGTGCATCCCGATGCAGGACATCGAGGGCAACGAGTTCTGTATCGACTGAGGGCCGCGAACCTGTCCTCGTTCCGGCCCCATGAGCCGAGATGAAGAACCGCCCCCGCCCTGTCAGGGCGCTGTGGCACAGATCGCCGGACCAGGCGCTCGGGACGGGCGAGCCGTCCGGCCGGTTCGACAGACTACGACAAGTTCGATGATCTGGTCCTGGGTGACCGGCCGCCGGATGTGGTCTCAGGTGATCTGGTCCGGCTCCGCCAAGTGGACACGCTGCTGGTGCCCGGCGCGGTTGACATGACCGACGACGGCCCCACCGCCCGCATAGACACCGATGTCGTGGCCTGGGTTAAGGAGACCGCCCCGCACGCCCGGCGGGTGGCGTCGGTTTGTGTGGGCGCGCACCTGCTGGCGGCGGCCGGCTGTGGACCGGGGCCGGGATCAGCGCCTGCCTGGACCTGGCTCTGGCTCTGGTGGCCGAGGACCTGGGCGGGGACGTAGCCCTGTCAGTGGCGCGGCAGTTGGTGATGTACCTCAGACGCCAGGGCGGCCAGAGCCAGGTCTCCGTCCCCCTCAGTCGGCCGCGCTGTCTTCGCTGCGAGGCCCGGATCACCTCGGGGAACCGCTCGAAGGCGTCGTCGCCGATCCGGGTGCGGGTGGAACCCGGCGCGACGGCGTTGACGCGATGCCCCGCTTGCTGAACTCCTTGGCCATGTACGTCTTCTTCCGTGCCGATGGCGACGGCCTCGAGGTTTGTCGGCATCGTCCCGGCGGTCGCGTTCGTTCTGGTGGCACAGGTGACGCGACGCCGGGACAGGACGCCGGTGCCGCTCGGCGCGTCAGCCCCTGGGACCGCAAGCCCTCGGAAGGTCAGCGGATGTCGCCCCGCCAGTCCCAATGCCTCACGTCATCGGCGCGTGGCCCGTACGTCGCTCGCCCGCCGGGCCCGAAGGCACTGATTTCGGTGGGAAGAGCCGCGCCGGCGGCCAGTTGTGCCGCGCTCCATCCGGTCACATCCAGCAGCAGCCCGTCCAGCGGTCCACCCACCAGCTCCCGGTAGACGTGGCCCGGCTGGGGACCCGGATCGGGGTCCTCATGGTCCGCCCCGTACACCCGGCCCCGCATCAACTCGTCCATGCCCACCATCATCCCGACCACCACTGACAACAAGCCCCGGGAAGGCTCCCGCTCCAGCGCACGCGAGGTAAGCCGGTGCAGCCGGTTCTGGCACAGTGCCGGTATCCGCGGTACAGCGCTCTGGCCGCGGGCATCCACACATCGCGGTTTCACGCTGCCGGTCAAGGTGTGCGTGGAGTGTTCCGCGTGGCAGACGGCTGACCGGCACCGTCCGACCGGACGGCCGTCGGGTCGGCGACGCACCGCGCGGGATTCCAACTCGTGGACGCCGGCAGGTGCTGACCTCGGCGCGGCGGGGAAGTCATCATGTTGTCGACATCACCCTGTGACCTCCTCGAACGGACGGCTGCGCGTGAGCACTACCTCCACTGAGACCCCTACCGGGCGTATGCAGGGCCGCACCTGGACGGTACGGCTGACCGGCCATGCCGACCGGACGGCCACCGTGTCCTGCTCGACGGGTGCCTGCACCATGCCTGCACGGTCACGGGACGTGGCCGGGCTGCGCCGGTTCGCCGCCCTGCACGCCGCCTCGCACGCCAAGGCCGCGAGGGTACGGGCCTACGCCTCATGTCAGTGCCGCGCGGCGGAGTGTGCCGCCCACGAGGGCATGCGGGTCCACTGCTCGGGCGGAACGGTGCTGGTACTGCGACATGATCCAGCCGTGGGCCGCGTGTGGCACCTCGCTGAAGTGTGCACTGTGTGTGCGCCGTTGATGACCCACACGCGCGTCGTCGGCCTCCCCGCCCCCATGGCGCGCCCGGCCGCATCAGAATCGTTGAAGCGGCCCGAGCGGGCCGGGCAGCGTGTTCCGTCGCCCGCCGCACCGGCTGCTGTGGCAGTCGGGTTCTCCTCCCCCACCCCCGCCGGCGGGGACGATGACCCGCGTCGTGCACCTGGTCAGGCCCGGCGCGCCCAGCGGCGCTCTCCCCGGGGCGGGCAGCGGCGTTGACACCCCGGGCCCGGCGGTGATCTGCCGCCTGCCGGGCCCCGATGCCCTGCGGGAGCGGGAGCCTTGGATCAGGAGGCAGCTGCGGTGGTCTCCTCGGCGGGCCCAGGCGCAGTCTCGGTCTTGATGGCCGTGTAGTAAACGGTCGAGCCCTGCTTGGCCCGCTCGACCCGACTGCGGGCCACCAGACGCTCGGTGGTGGTGCGTACGAGGTTGTCGCTGATGTTGCGGGTCGGGTGCGTCTCGGCGAGTGCTGTGGCGATCTCGCGTGCAGTACGCGGCTCGCTCTGGCCGCTGAGGTGCTGGTGGATCAGGTCGGTGAGCGGCGGGACCGTGTCCGCGGGCTTCTGTACGGCCGTCTTCGCCGCGGACTTCTTCGCGGCGGTCTTCGTCACGGCGGTCTTCCTGGCCGCTGCGGCGGTCTTCGTCACGGTCGTCTTCTTGGCCGGTGTGGTACCGGCCGTCTTCCTGCCGCGGCGGGGTGCGGGCACGGCGGCTGCGGTCTCGTCGCCCAGGGCTGCGCTCATGCTCTCCAGAAGAGCGTGATCGGACTCCAGGGTGGCCAGTTGGGCCTGCAGTGTCTCGATCTCCGCGCGGATGCGCTCCTGTTCCGAACGGTTCCTCTCCAGATCGGCGCGCACCTTGTCGGCGTACTCGGTTTTGAGGGTGGTGTTCTCCTGTGCGGGCATGAGGGGCTCCTGACGTGTGCGTGGGGTGTTGGGGACGGACTCTACTCACCTGTCGTGAGGAATGTGTGGGGGCGACCCCACAGAATTCTCCGACGCCCGGAACGGCACACCGAAGGGTGATCCACTTGAACTATCCGCACGAAGTCGGAACTCGGGTTCGGCAGCGCGAGATTGCTGAGCCTCGACCTGTTGACCCGCATCAAGCCAGTCAACAAGGGAAGTTGTACCGGCCGGTGGCCGGCAAGGACGTAACTCCCGGGGCCTGGGCCGCGCTTGTCGGCCACTCCGCCTGCGCGTAGCCGACGGCGGGTCAGCTCTCGGCCGGCATCACCCGCGTCACCTTGCCCTTGAGATCGGCGTCCAGGTAGCCCGTGGCGTAGTCGTCGGCGAGGTAGACCGCCAGGCCGAGAGGGGTGTGGAAGGTTTCGTCGGCGGGCCGGACCACGAGGTAGCGCATGGTCGGCTTCTTCACGTTCAGGTCCTTCTCCGCCCTTCTCAGCAGGGCGGGGACGACGTCCCAGTCGAAATCGTCCAGGCTGAACGGGCGGTCGCCGCCCGACAGCGTGCTGCTGATGATGCCCTTCACCACTCCCTCGCCGACGCGGTAGGTGTAGCTGTCGTACCGCGTGTTGCTGCCCTTGACCATGATGTCCACGGACACGTACTCCGGGTAGACTGTGAGGTCGGACGCACGGTCGGTGCCCGTCGCGGCCTTGATCTCCTTGACCGCCGTCCGGATGCCTTCCGGTGTCAGCAGATCTTTCTTCGCGACGGAGTTCGAGGGTGCGGAAGTGGGCGTGGGAGTCGGTGTCCGCGATCCGGTGACGTAGGAACCACCTGGTGAGTTCGACGCCGTGTCGCCACCCTGCTTGTTGCCGTCCGGCAACAGGGCCCACACCAGGACGCCGATCAGTACGGTGCCTACGACGGACGTCGCGACCGCGATCCGGTGCTTCCCACGGTTCGGCCGGTGCGGAGTCTGCCGCGTCGGGCCCGCTGGGTAGGGAGTCGGCGGCCCTGCCGGTCCCGGCACGGCATGCTGCGGAGTCGGCTGTCCGAAGCCTGGCGGTACGGACGGCCCGGTCGCCGCTCCCGGCGGAGGCGTCAGCCGGTACGACGTGGGCTCGCCGGTCCCCCTCGGAGCGCTCGGGCCGCCCTCCACGGCAGCCGCGAGCATCCGGTCGACGGTATCCGGGTCCGGCCGCGCGGCCGGGTCCTTCACGAGTACGGCGGCCAGCACCCCGGTCAGGGGCCCCGCCCGGCGAGGCGGCGGAAGCTCCTCGCGGAGGACGGCCGCCAGCGTCGCCAGCGTTGTCGCCCTGCGCAGCGGATTGTTCCCCTCGACGGCGACGTACAGCATCATCGCCAGCGACCACAGGTCGGAGGCGGGCCCGCCGTCGTCGCCGGAGATCCGCTCGGGGGCCATGTAGTCGGGCGTGCCAATGATGGACCCGGTCGCGGTCAGGACGGTCGACTCCCTGATCGCGGCGATGCCGAAGTCGGTGAGCACCGGGCGGCCGTCCGGCCGCAGCAGCACGTTCGCGGGCTTGACGTCCCGGTGCTGGATCCCGACGTCGTGTGCGGCCCGCAGCGCGGCCAGCACCTCTCGCCCGAGCCGGGCGGCCTCGACGGGCGCCATCGGCCCCTTGTCCAGCCGGTCCTGGAGCGATCCGCCGGTCACCAGCTCCATGACGAGCCACGGGTAGGCGAGCCCACCGTCGTCCACCACGTGGTGGATAGTCACCACGTTGGGATGGTCCGCTCGGGCGAGCGCCCGCGCCTCCCGCAGTACCCGGGCCCGCAGCATCGCCGCCGCCTCCGGGTCGTACTCCGCAAGCCCCGGATCGGACGGCCGCACCTCCTTGAGTGCCACCGCCCGGTCCAGCACCAGATCACGCGCCCGCCACACCATCCCCATACCGCCGCCACCGAGCCGCGCCTCCAGCTCGAAGCGTCCATCGATGACCCGTCTGCCGGATTCCCCGTCGCTCATGGCCGGGAGCCTACGAGACGCCGGTGACACCCTGCAGACCGGGCACCGATCATCGGCCGCCGGCAGCATCTGCCCATGGCGCACACCAGCGTCACCCGACGCCATCGGCTGCGCGCTGCCAAGGGTCGGCAGCGGCTCGAAACTACGGCGAAGGCAGGCGAGGCTCCCTGGCCCCCCGGCAGGCCACCAGCCGCCACAACCACCCAGAACAACCACAAAACCCCAGCAAGAACCGAGACCACACACGTCGAGGCCCCTGCCTCTACGCTCGGCACGCCAGGCGGGCAGGACCGGCTCGATCAACTCCCGGCGGGCATCGGACAGATCACTGGGACAGCTGCGATGTCCGAGCATGTTCGAGCAGTACCGGCGAGCCTCGCGGCAGTGCAGGGCGCAACCAGCGGTTTATGGGAGCGTCTTGGGATCAGACAGGAGCGAGGCCTCATGGACTGGTGTGAACAGGCTCTCCCCTGGGGGCCGGCCGAGGTGCCGGGACCAGGCGGCTCGGTGACCGGCGCGGTTCAGACCTTGTCTGCTGCGACCAGCAGATACTGGAAACTGCCGTCCTTGTAGGCGTCCAGGAAGGCCTTCTCGATGCCGGTGGCCAGGGGTGACTTGGCGCGCAGTTCCCAGTAGGGGATGGTGGCCGCGGTGAGGTCAATGACGCTGACGGGGACGAGGCGGTTGGCGGCCATTTCCTTGAAGTAGCTGCTGCGGGGATGAATGCTGCAGATGTAGTGGGCGTTGATCTCGCTGACGGCCCGGGACGGCAGTCCGTAGGCGTCGTTGTAGCAGCCGGTGATAGTGACGTAGCGACCGCCGTGCTTGAGGAGCCTGGCGTATTCGGGGAACAAGAGGGCCAGGTCCACGTACATGGTGCTCTCGTTGTTCCAGATGGCCTGGAAACTGTCGCTCTCGAAGCCGCTGTGGAGCATGTTCTTGAGGTGGAAGCGGACCTTGTCCTCTACTCCGCGTTCCTTGGCCTGGCCGTTGGCAAAGGCGACCTGGGTTTCGGAGATGGAGACGCCGTCGACGCGACAGCCGAAGCGGCTGTGGGCGACGAAGCTGCTGCCGCCGCGGCCCGAACCGGAGTCCATGAGGCGGTCCGCAGGGGTGATGTCGCCGAGGTGGGTCATCAGCAGGTCGGCCTGGGCGCATTCCAGGCGATGGAGCTCGGCCGTGAGGCGTTCCTGGCGGGTTTCCTCGGGGCCCTCGAGGACGGACCAGTCCACGTCGCCGATGCCGTAGTGGTGGTGGTAGATGCCGTCGACCTCGCCCAGGCGGAGGTTGACGGGGTTCTTCTCCTCGTTCCAGTAGTTGGCGACGGACTTCTGGTAGAGGCTGCGCAGGGGATGGGTGGCGGTGCCCTGGACAGTCATGGCTTCTCCTTTTTGCAGGTTTCTTTACGGGTTCAATTCGCGTGCTGGTAACGGGCGCTGGTCGCGTGCCACTGTTTGCTGCCGCCCATCCACGCCCACAGACCGGCCAGGTAGCGCCGCAGCTGGGGGGAGCCGGCCGCTACCAGGACGGCGCAGTCGGCCTCGACGGTGTGCATGAGTTCGTCGTGGATGGCTGCCGTACGGTCGACGGCTTCTTGGAGGGAGCAGTTGTCCTCGGCGGCGATGAGGTTGGGCAGGTTGGTGTCCCCGGGGTCTTCCTTGGCCATCGAATAGAGGTCGTTGAGCAGGACGTTGGCCATCCCCGCGTAGAGGTAGGTGCGGCGCACGGTGGGGTCGGCGAACTCGTGGGCGGGCAGTTCGTAGCCGCCGACCGGGTCGATCAGCACCATGCAGGGGTAGAAGGCGTTTTCGTAACGGTGCAGGAGGTACTCCCACACCGCTGGCTTGCGCCCGCTGCTGCGCCATTCGGCTTCTTGCCCGTATCCGACGAACATGACGGCGAGTTCGTGGCGCAGACGTGCCACTTGGGTGGTGCTGGCGATCTGGGACAGGTGGGCGAGGCTGGATCGGAAGGCGCGCAGGACGGGCTGCCGGTGAACGAGTTCTTCGAACTGCGCGAGGTAGCGGGCGGGGAGGCGGACGGGGTCGACCACCGCGTGGGCCATCGCGAGGCGGGCGCCCAGGAGCTCCGGCTCTGTGTCGTCGCCCTCGTCGACCCAGTGGTCGTCCACGGACCATTCCGCGAGCCCGCAGCGGGCCGCCGCCAGCAGGCGGTCGGGGTCGTCGCAGTCGGGATGCGCGAGCATGAACAGGCGCCCGAACTGATGCGAGCGCAGGCGTTCGAGGCGGCCGGTGAAGATGCCGATCTCCGCGGCCCAGTCGACCAGACGGTTGTTGACCTCCTCCCCGAGGGCGGGGTCGTCACGCACCGCGTCGGGGCAGTACAGGGGCGGGATCCGCACCGCCGTGTCCTGGCCGGCCGAGGGGTCTTGCGTGGCGGACGGTGGGACCTCGTCCTGTGGGGCGGACTGCGCCACTTGCGACGCCGTGGACAGGGTGAGGGAGCGGATGGCTCGGGCGGCGGCCGTGCCCAGCCCGGCGGGGCCGGCCAGCAGGCGCTCAAGCGTGACGTACGAGGGCGGGGCCGGCAGGGCCTGCGCGGTCGTACGGGGTGTCGGGGCCGTGGGGAGGACTGGTGGGTGGGTGGCCGGCGGCCCGTTCCATGTCCACGGGGGGACGCCGACGCCACTGGTTCGGGTCATACGAGGAGTGCCTTTCGGATGAGGCAGGTGGGCGCGCCTGCTGGTGGCCGGGCGTGCGCGGTATGCGGGGCATGCCTGCGTGGGGCGTCATACGTGGGCGCAGGCGTGAGCGGACGCGGACGGCGTGCGGCCGGCCGCGCCGGGGCAGCGGGGCAGTTGGGGTGCCCGTCAGCTGCGGTCAGCGCCAGCGGCCGACTTCGACGTTCTCCAGGATGCCGAGAGCGTCGGGGACCAGGATCGCGGCCGAGTAGTAGGCGGTGACGAGGTAGGAAATGATCGCCTGCTCGTCGATGCCCATGAAACGCACCGACAGGCTCGGCTCGATCTCGTCCGGGATCCCCGACTGCCGCAGCCCGATCACGCCCTGGTCGTCGTCACCCGTGCGCATGCACAGGATCGAGGTCGTACGAGCTTCACTGACGGGGATCTTCCCGCACGGATAGATCGGCACACCGCGCCAGGAAGGGATGCGGTGGCCGCCGATGTCCACCCGCCCCAGGGACAGGCCGCGCTTGTTGCACTCGCGGCCGAACGCGGCGATGGCCCGGGGGTGGGCGAGGAAGAACTTGTTGCCGCGCCGCCGCGAGAGCAGCTCGTCCATGTCGTCGGGACTGGGCACCCCGTCATGGGGATGGAGTCGCTGCGCGTAGTCGCAGTTGCTGAGCAGCCCGAACTCCGGGTTGTTGACGAGCTCGTGTTCCTGGCGCTCGCGCAGCGCCTCGAGGGTGAGGCGGAGCTGCTGCTCGGTCTGGTTCATCGGATCGTTGTAGAGGTCGGCGATTCGGCTGTGGATTTTCAGGACCGTCTGCGCGATGGAGAGCTCGTACTCGCGCGGCTTGGGCTCGTAGTCGACGAAGGTGTGGGGGATGAGTGGCTCGCCCACGTGTCCGGCCGCGAGGTCGATCGCCGCTTCGCCGTACCTGTTGGTGCGCTGCTGCGGGAGCGCCGCGACGGTGTCCAGGTGGCTGCCCAGCGACTGGGCGCGTGCGGCGAGGTTGTCGACGTCCCTCTTGGACAGCACCAGCACCGTGCAGGCGGTGGTGGCGCGGAACGTGCACTCCCAGGCCGGCTCCGTTTCGGTCAGACACTGGTCGCCGAAGTAGGCGCCGTCGGCCAGGAATCCCAGGACGGCGTCTCCGCCGTACGGTCCGGTGCCAACTTTGTCGACGCGGCCGTGCGCCAGCAGGAAGACGCGGTCGTTCGCGTCGCCGGCACGGGCCAGCACCGTGCCCGGCGCGCAGTCGACCTGCTCGCAACGACCGGCCAGCTCGCCCAGCACAGCCTCGTCGCCGTACCCCCTGAGCGCAGGCAGCTCCCCCAGCTCTGCCGGGATGACCGAGACCCGCCCGCCGGTCTGCACGAACGTCACCCGCCCGTCACCCACGGCGTAGCTCAGCCGCCGGTTCACCCGGTAGGTTCCGCCCTGCACATCCACCCACGGCAGCATCCGTAGCAGCCACCGCGAGGAGGTCTCCTGCATCTGCGGAACGGACTTCGCGGTCGTCGCCAGGTTCCGCGCGGCGGACGTCGCCAGACTCTGTTGCTCGGACGCTTGCGCTTGCACGGCTTCCCGGTCGGCTTCAACGGTCATACGGGATCCTCAGCTCTCCTGTAGGTGCCGACTCACCCTCCTTCTTCATCACTTCGCCTGTCATCACACGAAAGAAGGCGAATGCCCCTTTCCCGTCCGGGGTAGCCAGGCAACCGTGTCGTTTCTTCGCACAAACGTCCACATTCGGTCAATCGCTGCCGGCGCCGTAGGTGATCTCGGCGCGGGTGGAGTAGCTCGAGAACCGCGTCCGCATCAAAACCGGAACTCGTACCGAAGAGGCGCCTGAAAAACGACTCTCGCGCGGGTTCCGGCTCTTCGGGGTCCAGGATTCTGCGAACCCGCGTGCCTCCGATCGAGCCATCTCCAAGGTGCGCACCGGCGTGCCGAAAGACGGGGCGTCGTGCAGGGTCTGGTGGTGCCGGCCGTGGCCGACCGCGACCACCCCGCAGTCCGGACAGCCGGTCGGATCAGCGTCGGACTCGACGTCCAGCACCACCAGACCCTGTCCACCGCCGACGTCGGGATCGCGGGTGACGTCGAGGGCGCGCATGCCCTCCACGCCGAACAACTCATCGGTCCGAGCGCACCACGACGCGTCAGGACCACACGTGCAGTGACGCACGCGAGGCCTCCTCTTGATTCAGTTGCTCGGTCGCTGCTGATCTTGGAAGGCCTCGCTCCGTCTCGCCCTCGCGCCACGGCGTGGACGCGGACACCATGAGACGGCTCATCCAGGCTCATCGACGAGATTCTTAAAAAAGTTCGGACGGCGATGTCGAGAACCCGTGACCGGCTCCGTCCCAGCATTGAAGGCGACCACAATGGGTCGTACCAGCACCGAGGAGAGACACGATGGCCAAGTACCTGCTGCTCAAGCACTACCGCGGCGCCCCGGCGGCGGTCAACGACGTGCCCATGGACCAGTGGACGCCGGAGGAGATCTCGGCCCACATGCAGTACATGCAGGACTTCGCGGACCGGCTCGAGAAGACCGGCGAGTTCGTCGACGGTCAGGCGCTCGCCCCCGAGGGGACGTTCGTCCGGTACGACGGCGAGGGGCGCCCGCCGGTCACCGACGGACCGTTCGCCGAGACCAAGGACCTCATCGCCGGCTGGATGGTGATCGACGTCGACAGTTACGACCGCGCCGTCGAGCTGGCCGGGGAACTGTCGGCCGCCCCTGGGAAGGGCGGGAAGCCGATCCACGAGTGGCTCGAGCTGCGCCCGTTCTACGGCGTGTCGCCCACCATCACGGAGTGACCTCTCAGGTGACTCAGATGAACGAGGCCCTGCTCCGTAGCCTCACGCCGAGCGTGCTCGGCATCCTCGTCCGCCGCGGAGCCGATTTCGCGGCGGCCGAGGACGCCGTGCAGGACGCGCTGGTCGAGGCGGTCCGCGTCTGGCCGGCCGACCCCCCGCGGGATGCGAAGGGGTGGCTGGTCACCGTGGCCTGGCGCCGGTTCCTCGACGCGACCCGGGCGGAGGCCGCCCGCCGCCGGCGTGAGGACCTCGTCGACGAGGAGCCGGTGCCCGGGCCCGCACCCGCGGTGGACGACACACTCCAGCTCTACTTCCTGTGCGCCCACCCGTCGCTGACGGCGTCGTCCGCGGTCGCGCTCACGCTGCGCGCCGTCGGCGGGCTGACCACCCGTCAGATCGCCCAGGCCTACCTGGTGCCCGAGGCGACCATGGCCCAACGCATCAGCCGGGCCAAGCGCACCGTCTCCGGCGTGCGGTTCGACCAGCCCGGCGACGTCGCCACCGTGCTTCGCGTCCTCTACTTGGTCTTCAACGAGGGCTACTCCGGCGACGTCGACCTCGCTGCCGAGGCCATTCGGCTCACCCGGCAGCTCGCGGCCGCGATCGACCACCCCGAGGTGGCGGGGCTGCTCGCCCTCATGCTGCTCCACCACGCCCGGCGCGCCGCCAGGACCGCGTCCGATGGCAGCCTGGTGCCGCTCGCCGAGCAGGACCGCGGCCGGTGGGACACTGAGTCGATCGCCGAGGGCGTCGAGATCCTGCAGGCGGCCCTCGCCCGCGACCGGCTGGGCGAGTTCCAGGCCCAGGCCGCCATCGCGGCACTCCACGCCGACGCGCCCACCGCCGAGGAGACCGACTGGGTGCAGATCGTCGAGTGGTACGACGAGCTCGCGCGCCTGACCGACAGCCCGGTCGTCCTGCTCAACCGCGCGGTGGCCGTCGGCGAGGCCGACGGGCCGCGCGCCGGCCTGGCGGCGCTCGTGGCGCTGGACGACTCACTGCCCCGCCACGCCGCGGTGGCGGCGTACCTCCACGAGCGCGACGGCGACCTTGCGACGGCGGCACGGCTGTACGCCGAGGCGGCTCAGAAGGCACCCAACCTCGCCGAGCGCGACCACCTGACGCGCCAGGCCGCCCGGCTCAACGCCCGCCGGTGTCGCTGACGGTCGCGCTCGGATTTTCCCGTGACACTTGGCGCGGCCCCGTGGCCAGAGCGGTCGCCTCAAAGTGAGTAGGCGGGTCGAGACCAGCTGCACGACGCGTTGCCGGCGGGGAACCTTGGCTGCGACGACATACGCGCTGGAGGCGTGGTGTGTCAGTAGACCTGCCCGCTGAAGTGCCCGCTGAAGTGCCCGCTGAAGTGCCCGGTGAAGGTGACCCATCTGCGATGGTTCGGCTGGCTGAAAAGCGGCTCACCCAGGCTTATCCACGAAGAGTCGGTTTGAGCGCGCATGGCCGCCGTGATGCTGGGCATCACGGCGGCCATGGCGTCATCACGGCACCGTGAACCAGCAGACGTCACCGGAGTCGGGCAACCGGGACTGCGGCTGAACCTCTGCCGCAATCCGCGCCAGGACCTCGGCTTTCTCCATTCGCCACGGCAGGAAAGGCTCCCGCGTCGACTCCGTCAGATCGCCCGCCAGCGCTCCAGCGTCATACAGATCGCCGACGATCCGCAGGAGCAACGTGAGCTGTTCCTGGAACGAGGCACCGCGTCCGAGGAGGCTGCCCACGGACCCGCTGATGACCGAGAAACCGAGCCAGTCGTCGTGAGCGTACTGGATCGCATACTCCAGCTCGTGGCGATATGCGTCCTGGTTCACCGTGACTCAGTTCTCATGCTGCGCGATATGGAATCGCTTCTGGCGTCAACACCGACTCGCCCTGGAAGCGACCGGCAATTGCCGGACTGGCACCGGTAACCTACCGCCGGTCGCCAGCCAGACGGGCACTGCGGGAGAACGCCCGACGGCGCGTGGATTGCGTGGCTCGGAGCTGCACTGTGAGCAGCTGGCTGATCACGCCCTCAACACCTCGCCGCTGGCACGGCGACAGGGGTGCGGCCCCCTCGCGAGGTGATGATTCGGCTCTGGCAAGATCGTGCGGCAGATCGAGGGTCTGGCCGCGTGAGCGAGCTGCCCCGGCCGGACAACGGGGAATTCAACGGGGAAAGTGAGATGAGATGCGTACGTGGACTCGTGCCATGCCGGCGGCGGTGGGTGCTCTGGCGGTGGGCTTGGCACTGACCGGCTGCAACGACTCGGGGTCGAGCAAGAGTCGGGCCGGCTCCGGCTCCCACGCGTCCGACTCCGGTTCGGACGCGTCGGACGGCAAGAAGACCTTCCGTCTGGGTGAGGCCAGCCCGGAGGAGGAAAGCGACATGCAGAAGTCGTCGGGCGCCAAGTACACGGTCACACCGACCAAGGTGCAGACCGGCACCAAGGCCGACATGGACAACTCCGGGCTGAAGAAGGACTCGAAGGACGGCCCGCAGATACCCGTCTACGTTTGGTCGACGCTCACTCACAAGAGCGGCAAAGCCATGGAGATCGGCGACATGGACGACGACCTCGTCGTCAAAACGGTCAACGGCCGGCGCACCCGTGCCCTCATCGTCCTGATGGGCGAGGCGAAATGGCCCAACTGCCCAGCGCCGGACACGGACAAGAAGCTGAGCGCGGGCCAGTCGGAGAAGATCTGCAGCGCCTTCCTCATCCCGGAGGGCCAGAAGGCAACCGCGGTCGAGCTGACCCAGGGCTTCTACAAGGAACCGCTGGAGTGGCCGGTCACCAACTGACCGGCCCGCCTGTAGAGGCGAGGGACAGCGCGGCCCCTTCCACCTCGGCGGGGCCGCGCTGTCGCTCGCTGCGTCAGGCCGGCTTGAACGCAGCCCGCGCCCACCTCGCCGAGCACGGCAATATTCAACCCACAGAAGTACGTCACCAACGGCCACGTCCGCAGGCTTCGCCCCGCTCGCTTCGTCGCAGAAGCTCCGCCTCGCCGCCCGAGGGTGCTGGGTGGTGGGCCTATCATCCCCGCGGGTGCGGGAGCAGTGGCGGCCGACGACGGCTGCCCCTGATCCGGGCCACCCCAGGGGCCCGACACCAGTGGCAGGGCCCTTGGGGACGATGCCAGAGAGCGTCAGGCCCCGGCCTCAGTGATGTTGACCATCCAGCCGATCTCGAACTTGTCCGTACACATGCCGAAAACGTCGCCCCACATCTGCTTCTCCAGCGGCGCCGACACATTTCCCCCGTCGGACAGCTTCTCCCAGTAGCCGCGCAGCTCATCGGCGTCGTCGCCGCTCAGACTCACGGCGAAGTTGTTGCCGGGCTTGCGCTCCATGCCGGGAGGGTTGTCGGCACCCATGAGCGTGAAGCCGCTCGGGGTCTCCAGCTGGCCATGCATGATCTTGTCGGCGTACCCGGGCGGCGCCTCGGAGCCGAAGTCGCCGAAGGTGTGGACCGTCAAGGTGCCGCCGAAGACGTCCTTGTAGAACTCCATGGCTTGCTTGGCGTCACCGGCGAAGCTGATGTACGGGTTGAGTCGAGAGGCCACAGCGCCATCCTTTCGTGATGGTTTGTCAGGACTGCACAGTAGCCCCGGTCGACCCCCGCCGTCGTGATCTCCATCGCCTTCTGGACGCCTTCGATCCCGCTGCACCCGCCGGCCACCTACATCCTGTGGGCGGCCGAGCTCGCCGGGGCTATGGGGCAGTTCGGTCATCTACCCTCTCAAGGCCTTGATCGCTGCCGCACGGAGGATTCGCATGACCTTGCATCCGGTACCCATCGACCGCGAGCCGGCTGCCGGGGCTGTTCTGCTGACCGGCATTCCCGGGAGCGGTAAGTCCACGGTGGCCGCTGCGCTGGCTGCCCGGCTTGGGATGTCGGCTCATGTTGAGGTCGATGCCCTCCAGCAGATGATCGTCAGCGGTGGCCAATGGCCCTCGCCGACCGGGAACGCGGAAGCCGACCGGCAGATCCTCCTGCGGGCTCGCAACGCGTGTCTTCTGGCTGACAGCTTCGTAAGGGCGGGCTTCATCCCCGTGCTCGACGACGTCGTGGTCCGCCGTTCCCACCTTGACTTCTACCGCACGACGTTCACGGCCAAGCCGCTCCACATCGTCATCCTGGCTCCGGGCCCGGTGACAGCGTGGCAGCGCAACCAGGCGCGGCCGAAGGTCTTGGCTACGGACTGGGCTCCCCTGGACGCGGCGATGCGCGCAGAACTCGAGCTGGAGGGAACCTGGATCGACAACGCGGCGCAGACGCTCGAAGAAACGGTTGAGGCGGTCCTGTCCCTGACCGGCCTGGCATCCACTTCCGAGCGGATCAAGCTCTTTGGTGATCACCGGGTGGCGCGTGGGGATCTGACGGGTACACAGTGGGTTCGGCTGGAGCCGTTGTTACCCAGGGGCGTTGCGGTGTACATCGCGTACGAGAAACCCGACCTCGGCGCGGCGATCGGAATCGGCGCTGTCATCGTGCGGCAGGGAATATCGGCTCGGTCGTGCGGCAGGCCTTCCGCACAGAGGTGAGCCAACTGGTCCTGCTCGATCGCGTTCCGCTTCAGCAAGAGGCAGCAAACGAGGTGGTCCACACCGTCGACCTGCGAGATGCCCCCGCCGTAGAAGCCGCGCTCTCGGGTGCGGATGCCGTGCTCCACCTGGGCGGGCTGCCGGATGAAGCACCGCTGCCCGACCTCCTGGAAGCCAATGTGCTGGGTACCCACCATGTCCTGGAAGCCGCCCGGCGCACGGCGATTCCGCGTGTAGTGCTGGCCAGCAGCAACCGCGTGACCGGGTTCTATCCCACAGCGCATCTCACCGGCCCGCAAGAACCGGTGCGCCCGGATGGCCTGTACGGGGTGAGCAAGGCAGCCATCGAGGCCCTGGGACAGCTCTATGCGGACAAGTTCGGCCTCTCCGCGATCTGCCTGCGCATCGGCAGCTTCGAGGAGGCCCCCACCGAGCCCCGCCACCTCGCGACGTGGTTGAGCCCGCGGGATGCCGTCGGCTTCAGCAGGGCCGCACTCACCGCCCCTCTCTCCACTCGCTTTGCCACCGTGTACGCCGTCTCCGCCAACACCCGCCGCTTCTGGGAACTCCCCACGGAATCCGAACTGGCCTACACACCCGCCGACAACGCCGAAGTTCACGCAGCACACATCACCGACGCCCACGTCCCTGCCGACTCCGCAGCTCCGCAAGCCGGCCCGTACGCCCTGCCCGAATTCACGTTGAAGCACATACAGCCCTGATCTGACCTTGGCAGGCGTCTGCGGCACGGGGCAGAGACGGCCTTCGTCCACAGAATGAGCACGGCTACCGGTCCCGCGCTCATCAGTCTCGGCACCCTCTGGCTCACCCGCCGCTGACCTGAGCCCCGCTCCAGCCGGCGCCGGCCAAGTGCCGGCCTGAGCAGCGCCACGACGTGACCTGCGTCAGGTTCAATGCCAGTACGAGGGCTCGCCCCCCTGGCTGGTCGGTGGAGAGCCTCCACACGCACAACACGACGAACACCGGCACGATCAGCAGGAGGCATCCGCATCCGGTGAGCTGCTCACGCAGGTGGGGTTGCCGCCCTTGACGGGTATCGGTCCGCCAGCTCGGGTCGACGGATGCTGTGCCGTTGTCGAGGGCATCAGCCAGGTGCTGCACATCGTCGTAGTGATACACCCGGCATGCGCTCGGTCCCCACGTGCCGTAGCCCGTCCGCGTCTCGCACCGTACACCGTGAGCTGCGGCGACCTCGTGGACGCAGCTTTGACGCATGCGACAGACCGCCGCGACTTGTCGGGCTCTCAGCCAAGCACGGCCGTAACTCTGCTCCTCCGCCGTCATCCACGCCCCCGTATCTCCTGGAGGGAGATACCCAGTTGCCGGCGCGATGAGCCCGAAAGGCGAAAGTAATCCAAAACCGCCACGACATGCGTGAATCCGTACCGCGCCGCAGGCAAGCGGAGACCACCCCCTCGTGCGACCGGCCGCGGCCGCCACCGAGCACTCGGGCAGGTGCCAGGTCTCGGTGATCCCCCTCCCGTCATGACCGCCATTGTGCGGATGTTGTCTCCGCCGAGCCCGGCCTGGTAGTCGCCGCAGTCGACTCATTGGGCTTGGGGCCGGTCAGTGGAAGAGCCAGTCACCGTCCTTCCGGGGGCGGTACAGCGCAGCCTGCCACCGTCCTGCCTCACCCGGCCAGAGGATCGTCCAATCGCGGCCCAGAACGGGCTGAACCTCTTACGACGAACACCGCTTGACGCCGCTCACGCCGTGGCTGTCCATGATGACCGCAGAGTCTTTACAACCCTCGGGCGTGCTGCCATGGTCATGTCCCACGTGGCGTCGCCGCGGAAGGCGACGCCCTGTTCGTGGGGGGACGTCGACATGATCCGTGGCTTCGCACCGTTGCGTCTCCGGCGACTGTCCCGGTTCAGATCCCGGAGCCTGATCCTGCCGGCCCTGACCGCAACCCTCGCGGTTCTCCTCCCCCTCCTCATCTTCGGCGGCAGCGCGAGCGCCGGACCGGGACAGGCTCTGCCCGCGGCGGACCCGACGTCCCCACCGCCGGCCCCGCACCACCAGGCCGCCCCCGCCGCCGCCATGGAGCCCGCCGCGCCCACCCTGCCCCGCGACGGCTGGACCGCGACCGCGAGCGACCACGAGACGGCAAGGGGCGACCACAGTCCAGCCCGCGCCCTGGACGCCGACCCCAACACCATGTGGCACAGCAAGTGGACCGCCCCGGCGACCGCGTTGCCGCACAGCATCACCATCGACATGAAGAAAACGGTGGTCGTCTCCGCGCTGGTCTACCAGCCGCGAGCCACCGGCATCAACGGCCGGGTCGGTGAGTACGCGATCCACCTCAGCGCCGACGGAGCCGCGTGGGGTGCTGCCGTGGCCACCGGCACCCTGGCCGACGACATCACCGTCAAGACCCTGAGCTTCGCGCCCAAGGGCGCCCGCTACATACGCCTGACCGCGACCACCGAGGCCGGCAGCCGCGGCCCCTGGACCAGCGCCGGCGAGATCAACCTGCTCGGCGATCCGGGCACCACCGCATCCGTGGTCGATCTACCCCGCGACGGCTGGACCGCGACCGCGAGCGACCAGGAGACGGCGAAAGGCGACCACAGAGCCACCCACGCCCTGGACGCCGACCCCGACACCATGTGGCACAGCAAGTGGACCGCACCACCGGCCACCGCGTTGCCACACAGCATCACCATCGACATGAAAACGGCCCGCCCCGTCTCCGCCCTCTCCTACGAGCCCCGACGCACCGGCGTCAACGGCCGTATCGGCGCCTACACCGTCACCACCAGCACCAGCGGCACCACCTTCAGCACTCCGGTGGCGAGCGGCACCTGGAAGGACGACGACACGTTGAAGGGCGCCACCTTCACGCGTACCGTCACCGCGCGCTATGTACGGCTCACCGCGACCACCGAGGCGGGGCGCCGCGGGCCGTGGTCCTCAGCGGCCGAGATCCGGGTCAGCGGTCCCGCCGACCCCGCCGCCCACGGCATGTGGGGCAAGGTGACGGGCTTCCCGCTGGTCCCCGTCGCCACCGCGGTGCTGCCCAACAACAAGATGCTCGCGTGGTCCGCGTACGGCGTCGACCGCTTCGGCGGCAGCAACGGCTATACCCAGACCGCGATCATGGACCTCGCGACCGGCCGCGTCACCCAGCGCCGCGTGGACAACACCGGGCACGACATGTTCTGCCCCGGCATCGCGGTGCTCGAGGACAGCCGGGTCCTGGTCACCGGCGGCTCCAACGCCAAGCGCGCCAGCATATACGACCCCGCGACCGACGCATGGACCTCGACCGCGGACATGAACGTCGCACGCGGCTACCAGGCTATGACGCTCCTTTCCACCGGTGACGCCTTCGTCCTCGGCGGATCCTGGAGCGGCGGCAACGGCGGCAAGGGCGGTGAGGTCTGGTCCTCCGCCAACGGCACATGGCGCAAGCTCAGCGGCGTCCCCGTCACCACGACCATGACCGCCGACCCGCGCGGCCCCTACCGCGCCGACAACCACCAGTGGCTGCACGCCACCTCGATGGGACGCGTGTTGCACCTCGGCCCCAGCAAGCGGATCAACTGGATATCCACCAGCGGCAACGGCAGCATCACCGCGGCCGGCACCCGCGCCGACAGCCCGGACGCGATGAACGGCAACGCGGTCGCATACGACATCGGCAAGCTGCTCACCCTGGGCGGCGCTACTGCGTACGAGAACGTGAAGGCGACCAGGCGCGCCTACACCGTCGACCTCAACGGGGGCGGTACGCCGGTCAGCTCCCGCACCGGCGACATGGCCTACGCCCGCGCCTTCGGCAACAGCGTCGTGATGCCGGACGGCAAGGTCGCGGTCTTCGGCGGCCAGTCCTACCCGGTCCCGTTCAGCGACGCGACCTCGGCGATGACCCCCGAGATCTGGGACCCGGCGACGGGCAGGTTCACGCGTATGGCGTCGATGGCGGTGCCGCGCAACTACCACAGCGTCGCCAACCTGCTGCCCGACGGCCGCATCTTCAGCGGCGGCGGCGGCCTGTGCGGCGCCTGTGCCACCAACCACGCCGACGGGGCGATCTTCACCCCGCCCTATCTCCTCAACGCCGACGGCACGGAGAAAACCCGGCCCGTCATCAGTGGCGGCGTCCCGGCCCACGCGGCCAACGGGGCGGTACTCGCGGTGACCACCGACTCGGAGGTCACCTCGTTCGCGCTGGTCCGGGCAGGCGCAGCGACCCATTCCACGGACAACGACCAGCGCCGCGTGCCGCTCACCCTCCGCCAGACAGGCACCGGGGCCTACGAGGTCACGGTGCCGGCCGACCCGGGCGTGGCGCTTCCAGGCACATACTTCTTCTTCGCGCTGAACGCCCAAGGAGTGCCCAGCAAAGCCACCATGCTCAACCTGCGCTGACGCCGAGCGTCCTCAGCGTCCTGAGCGCCTGTTTGCGATGGCGTTTTGCCGCTCGTGGTACTGACCGGTTCACTGGCCGCCGAACGGACCATCGCTGGCTGATGAACGCCCGTCGCAACGTCCGCGATCACGAACGGCCGCCGCAGCACTCGGACGCTCACCTCAATTGGACACTCATCACCGTGATGACCAAGCACCTGACCCGCAAGAAGTCCCCCGGAGCTGGTCGCCGAAGACCCCAGCCCACCAGCTGAGGCGTCCTTTGAAGTCGTGACTACGGGCAGACTTCACGACCACGAATGTCGGGCGAGAGGGACGGCGCGAGCGACCTAACGTTTTTCCGCTTCGGACGAGAAGCAGAACCCCTCTTCATCCGATCCTCGTGTAGGTCAGGTCGAAGTCCGTCCTCCACGTCTTACCGTCCTCCGCGATCTCCCATCGGCCAGCGATCGTGTTGCCGTCCTCGGAGAAGGTGCCGGTGAATCGCTGTGAGAAGGGCTCCCCGTCTCGCCATAGCTTCCACACGCCCCCGCCAAGGCTCATTCGGTAGACGCGCTGGACGTCGCGCTCGTCGGTGTAGAGCTGGTAGTAGGTGTCGCTCATCCCATCGCAGCCGATCACCGCGACGCCGTCGGGGGCCTCGGGCAGGTCCACGTGCCGCCGCTGGATCAACAGGGGCACGCCGTCGACCCACTCAAAGGCGACCCGCGCCCCACCGGGCCAGGGCGGCCCGCCGGGTGGTCCAGCCTCCATGGTCCATTCGCCGATCAGTGCCTCCAGGCGGTCCCTCGCCACCGTGTTGATGGACTCGCTCATCGCTTCTCCTTTCGCCGAGTTGCCAATAACGACCTCAAGGGGCCCAGGAACTCATCGGTGCTCGCGGTAACGGCGCAGGGTTTGCCGAAAGTGTCGATTGCCATCCGTGGCCCACCACCGCTTCTCGTCCGAAGTGCCGGCCCGTCCGGCCGGTCGACTGCACAGTTTTCCCCGCTATGGAGAGGAAAAATGTCGCAATGAGCGTCTGACCGTTCAGTTCCGGCCCGGTGCGACGCCTACCCGGGTGCCCGGCTCATTCCGGTGCTCGGCTCAGCTGTACACCCCGAACTCGTACAGCGAGTAGCCGTAGTCTCCGCGACCCCGTTGTGGTGGCAGAAGCGAGGGTGGACAGCAGTCCGGCCAGACCGATGAACCGGGTGTGCTCACCGCGGCCGCCCTGCCCGCGGTGACGACCAAAGTGCGCACACCACCAACAGCCTGAACCCGGGCACGGTGCGGGTTGGTCGTCTGGATCGGCTTGCTGCTGGATGGTTGCGCGGGCTCTGTCGGCCGCCGTGGTGAAGGCGCCTCGGATCCGCAGGAGCTGATCGTCGGTCAGTTCCAGGGCCTCCAAGTCCGCCCTCAGCCCTCGCCCGCCGGAAGCGTCGGTGCCGACAAGGCGTACGGCAACCGCAAGACCCGCGCCTACCTCGGCACCGTCACCGCCGCCCGCCTCATCTGGCTCCGCCCGTGACCGAAGCGAAGGATTCCAGCGGCGGCTCACCTGCGGCCGGAGCACAGCCAAGGAACCGCGTTGCCCCAGCCCATGATTGGCCACTAGGGTCGGTCGGGTGACTGCCGGGTCGGCCATGGGCCATGCACGAGTGAGGTTCCCGGCCTCGGCGTGAGCGCGAGGCGGGCAAGAGGCCCGCCCACTTCTCCGCGTCTTTGCTTCCGGCGCCCGCGTACGGCGCCCCGTCCCAGCAATTCCCAAAGACCCGGAGACACATCACCGATGCCACACGACCAGCAGTACCCGCACGAAACCGAGCTGTCGGCGACCGCCGTCCAGCTGAACCACACCGCCATCTACGCCAGAGACCGGCACCTGTCGGCCGAATTCATCGCCGCGATCCTGGGGCTGAAGGTCAGTGCTCCGTTCGGGCCGTTCCTGCCCGTCGACCTCGGCAACGGCGTGACGCTCGACTACTACGAGAAGCGGGACGAGCCGATCCAGTCGCAGCACTACGCGTTCCTCGTGCCCGACGCGCAGTTCCACGCCATGATCGCCCGTCTGGAGGCGGTTGGGGTCACCTACTACGCCGACCCCAGCCACACCGAACCCGGCCGGATCAACCGTCTTTTCGGCGGTCACGGCGCGTACTTCGACGACCCGGACGGCCACAACATGGAGATCATGACTCGGCCCTACGTCCGCCCCTAGCAGGCCGCCCGGCGTCGGTCCGTCGGGCACTCCTTGCCAAGTGGCTCTCCAACTT
The DNA here is from genome assembly GCF_042736455.1 of Streptomyces sp. NPDC060064. Classification (NCBI taxonomy): domain Bacteria; kingdom Bacillati; phylum Actinomycetota; class Actinomycetes; order Kitasatosporales; family Streptomycetaceae; genus Streptomyces; species Streptomyces sp. NPDC060064. The sequence continues at coordinate 230,566 of NZ_JBHWWF010000005.1, read as the reverse complement.
CGTGGCCCGGGCCAACGCCTGGGCCAGCGGGGTGAGCCGCTTGGCGGGGAGGGGACGAATACTTGACCAGGACGACGAGCTACCTGATCGAAGAGACACGTCCTCGCCACCAGACCGCGCCCGTCAGAACTCCCGTCCGAAGCAGTCGCCGATCCGCCTCGTGCGACCCACGCCGCCGGGGTCGCCGATCGCCTGGAGGGCCTGCGGGCTCGGCGGCTTGGCAAGCGTGACTATTGCGGTTAACCGGCTGCTGCGGTCTTGCACGCAGAGCCGGCCCGGGCCGTATGTGTGGCCGGGCCGGTCTGGCTTCTTCGGGAGGCGCCGGGGCTTTGCGGCGTGACGAGGGATCAAGGCAGTCGTCCCGAGCCCCGCCGCCCAGCGAGCCCACCGCAAACGACGCGCCACGGCGGCAGACCGCCCACCTTCGACCGCGAGGCATACAAGCAACGCAACACAGTCGAACGGTGCATCAACCGCCTGAAACAATGACGAGGCATCGCCACCCGCTACGAGAAAACCGCCACGGTCTACCGGGCCGGACTCCACCTCGCAGCCATCTTCCTTTGGTCCGCACGCTGATCAGAGCGCCACTTAGCATCATCTGCCATGAACACTCTGATCGTGACCGTCGGGCTGGCACTCGTCGGCTACTTGGCGACTTACCTCAACGGTGTGCGACTGGCACAGCGGCAAGCTCGTCTGGCGCGCATCAACCTGCAGTTGAGCGACTTCTACGGGCCCTTGTTCGCGCTGATGGAAGCCAATAGCAGGACCTACGACTCCTTCTCTGAGAGATATGCCCGACCCGACGGCCGCGATCCCTTCGATCACGACATACCCCCCCACGGAGCATGAGCTCGCCGAGTGGCGTACGTGGGCCACCACCGTCTTCATCCCCAACATTCAGGCGATGCGCGACGTGGTGGTCACCAAGGCAGATCTCCTCATCGAGCAAGAGATGCCCCCGGTCCTGCTCCAGCTCTGCGCGCACGTCTCGGGCTACGAGATCACCGCTGCACGATGGGCACAGGGCCGCTACGAAGAGCACCTGTCGGTCATATCCTTCCCCGGCCGGGAGCTGAGGGACTACACCCGCGAAAGGTTCAGGCGGCTCAAGAAGGAACAGGCGGTTCTGCTCGGCCACACCGCAACCGAGAGACGTCGGGCCAGGCTGCTCGGCCGACGGTGATGAAACCAGTCAGCGGCCGTGAGCCGTCACTGCACTGGCCATCATCTATTTCCGGGCGGCAGCACGATGATCCCAACGAAACGCCCTGGCGCTGTGAGACGCCTCGACCACACCGGTGGGGTTGGTGCTCGACTCAGCGGGGAATCTGCTCCCAGCTCTCGTCCTGCATTTGCCCGGCTCCGGCCTGCCGTCCTCGCTTTCTGCCTCGCCGGTGCTGCAGCGCGGACTCGCAGCGCGCGGTCCACGGCGTGCCCAACTCCTGGACCAGATCACCAAGGTGGGAGCAGGAGATGCCGGTGAAGGCAGGATGCGACAATGCCGCACGGACCCATACGGATAGCACATCCCATGAACGCCCACAGTCCTCTTCACGTTCCGAGGGCAGCGCCCGCACCCGGCAGTCGCACCATGTGGATATCGATCGGGTCCTGAACCTCCACAGTGAACCCGTGGCGCTCGTACAGCCGCCGGGCGGCGCTGCCCTGCAGGACGTTCAGGCGGACGAGCACGCCGTCGACATCGGTCCGGTCCAGCAGTGTTCGCAGGACAGCCGAACCGAGCCCTTGTCCCTGGATACCTGGGGCGAGATAGAAATGCTCCAGCCACTGCCCGTCCTCGGCCGGCCGCAATGTGACGCAGCCCGCGAAGGCGCCATCGGCCAGGACGACCGACGTGTGCTGCGGGGAGAAGGAATCCCGCAGCCGCTGCCGGACCCGATGCTCGTCGAACCGACCCAACCGCTCCAGGTCCAGGCGCATCACCATGGCCCGCAGCTCCGCGATCGCCTCGACATCTGCACGTTCCGCGGGGCGCATGGCCCATTCAATGGGCCGGTCCGACTTGAAGCCAGGCACCGCCTGGCCCGCCTGTATCTCGTGCGCCTCTGTTCTCGCATCCACGGCTGGATTATGTCAGTGGGGCGCTGTGACGACGTGCGCAGCAAGATCGATCACCGGCCACTCACGAGCAGTCCTTATCGCGCACCACGTCGCCTGCTCTTGCGCGCCTCCTTGAGCGGGAGGTGGAAACGCAGACGGTAGATCATCCTGCTCCTCTCACCGACGCTGCCGAACCCACGGCCGTCCGCGACGCCGCGTGCGAGTGGACCCGGATGCGGGCCGGAACCTGGGCCTGACCTGCGGGCTCACGAGGCGGACGGTCCGTTGTCAGCGGGGCCGTGCATCATGGGCGCCATGACACAGAGCACCGTCAACGCGCTGCACACGCTCGCCCGCGAGCACCTGCCCGACGACATCGCCGAGCGGTGGATCGGCCTGCTGCGTCCGGGTCTGCGCCTGGAGAAGGCCACGGGTACGGATCCAGCCGTCGGCCGGCTCGGCGGCTTGCCGGAGCTACCGGAGATCGAGGAGTGGCCTGTGTGGGAAGGGCACGGCCCGCTCTCCTTCATCGCTTCACTCGACTGCGCCGCGCTCCCCTCCGCCGCCCTCGACATCGCCCTGCCGCCAGACGGCACGCTGGCCTTCTTCTACTTCGACGGGCAACTGGACGAAGGCTGTGCGGTGGTAGCGCCCCATGAGCCCGACAGCTGGGCAGGAGCGCGCGTGCTGTACGTACCGGCGGGCGTCCCCGTCGCCGAGCGGGCGGCGCCGGAAGGAATTCAGCCGTACCCCGAGGTACCGCTGACGGCGCGCGTGGAGACGACGGCACCGTACCTCTGGCACCCGGTGGTCTACCGGGAGTTCGCGCCGATGCCGGACGACCACCCGGTGTGGGACGAGGACTTCCAGGAGGCGCTGTGGGACCACTCCGAGGGCACGGAGCACCGCGTCGGCGGCCACGCGCACCCGGTGCAGGACGAAGTGGAGGCCGAAGTCGCCCGCGGCGCCCTGGGCAGCCCGCCGTGGACTGACCCCCGCATCAAGGACGAGGCCCTCCGCTGGGTGCTGCTCGCTCAGTTCGACACCGACGACGACGCCGACATGATGTGGGGCGACTGTGGTGCCCTCTACTGGCTCATCCGTCCCGAAGACCTGGCCGAACGCCGCTTCGATCGCGCGATGTTCACCTGGCAGTGCGGCTGACGCGAATCCACCCGCCGTGGCCGACCGGTGCGTCAACCCCCCTGCTGCCGGATGAACGGGCATGACCGCGCGGCCAACGTCCTCCGCGGGTTGGGCAGCTCATGCTGGTGTCCCGGATTCTGGCCCGCGACCGGCTTCGGCCCCGGCGCCGACAGCAACGGCTCGTTCAGCGACCGCAGTTCATCAGAGACGATCCACGGACGAGACTCCCTCTTCCCCACGACCAGAACAACGAGCAGACAAGCCGACAGCCACACCCGTCGCGGCTTCTGTGAGGACCTCTAAGCGCGAAGGTCCGACCACGGTGCTCCTTCACTCTGGACGAGCCCGGCGAAGCGGTGGGTCAGTGGTGGGAGAACCCGAAAGTAACCCGCCGACACCAGCGCGGCGCTTGCGGTCGGCGTCGGCTCGGCGGCCGACCGCGCCTCGGACGTGCCTGAGACGACGCACCGACCGGCGGCTACGCCGGGCACGGTCGCCGCGCACCGCCGATCTCCCGCCCGCTAAGGTGACGCGCCATGACGACCTTTGAACACTCAGCTGCCGGGCCCGCTTCCCCTTCGTTCGCTGTGCACATTCCGGACGCCGAACTCGAGGTCGAGCCGCTCGACCCCGATCAGATCGTCTCCGGGGAGCCAGTCGTTACCGGCAGGGTCCTGTGGGAGTCCGAAGACGGCAAGCAACTGCGCGGCATCTGGCAGATCACGCCGGGCGTGGTCACCGACACCGAGGCCAATGAACTGTTTGTCGTCGTGAGCGGGCGCGCCACCATCGAGGTCGAGGGCGGCGACACGCTGGAGGTCGGGCCGGGGGACGCGTGCGTCCTGCGCGAGAGGGACCGTACGACGTGGACGGTGCACGAGACGCTGCGCAAGGCGTACCACATCAGCTTGTGAGGCCCCGCGCGGCGAGGTCGCCGCAGCAGGCCAGGCGCCCACCGCATCCCCGCCCGTTCCCTCTTGAACGCCTGGTGACCTCGGAGTCCGACCTGTCCACACCGCCCGTCGTCCGAGCACGGCGACGGCTTCGACCTGTCCGGCGACTTCGAAGACGTAGCAGCCGAGGTCGGGAGACTCGGCGACGCACCGGGGGCCGGCACGGCGGGTCAGCAGCGCGCACGTCCTGTTCCTGGCGGAGGCGTCATACGCGCAGTTCCAGACGGAGCGTCACGATCCTCGCATGGCGGGTTCGACTGGCAGGCGGCGCGAGCACACTGATGTGATCGGCGGCGGTGCTCGCTCCGGCGTTGCCGGGCGCAGCCGCCCGGCGACTCGCCGACGCGCGCGAGGAGTCCCATCCCCGCACTCGTTGGTCTTGGCCTGACGCCGAAGACACCACCTGCGCTCAGCGGGCGAGCGGCACCGCGTCCGCAGAGCCGCCGTTGCCACGCAGTGACACCCCGACACTGGCCACGGTGACCGGCCGCGGTCGCGGTCCCGTGGCCCATCGGCTCCGATGGTGGTCAGCCGACGGAGTCCATGAAGCTCAGCATTTGGACATTGATCTGCTCTGCGTGGTCAATCTGCGGTCCATGGCCGGTGTTTGAGACGATCTCGGCGCGGGCGCCCGGTATCAGGCGCGGGACGCGCTCCACTTGCCGCTGCGGGTGCACGAGGAGGCTTCGCTTGCCGAGCAGCAGGTAGAACGGGGTGCGGATGGTGCGCAGTTCGTCCTCCATGAGAGGAAGCGGAGCCGGGCGGCGTATGCGGTAAGCGCGGACGCCGGACCTGATCATCGTGCGCAGCTCGGGCACGACGAGGACCGGCTGCTCCAGCCAGGCTGCCAGGCGCGGGCGTAGCGCCTTGGGTGCGAAGGTCGCGAAGAGGCTGGCGAAGATCCATACGAAGAAGCGGAGACCCACCTTCTCCAGTCCGCCGGGATCGAGCAGAGTGACCGAGGCAAGGCGATCGGGCCTGCGGTGCGCCTGGTTCAGGACGAGCCATCCGCCGTAGGAGGAGCCGACGAGGTGGACACGGTCCAGGCCAAGGCCGGCCAGCGTCTCGTCCAGCCACTGTGCGGCACGTTCGGGTTGGTGGATGGGTTCGCGCTGCACGCTGCGGCCCGGGTCGCCGGGGGTGTCGATCGCGTAGACCGGGCGTTCGGCGCTGAGCGCGGCGGTGTTCGGGTACCACATGGCGGAGCAGCTGCCCGCCCCGTGCACCAGGACGATCGGGGTGCGGGACTGGGCAGCGGGGTCCGTGGGGCCGTACCGGTAGACGTGCGTGGTCCCGAAGCGGGTCTCCACGTCCATCTCCGCAATCGCGGCCGGCCCCAGGGCGTAGACCGCGTCGCAGGCCGCGAAGTAGCGGTCACGCAAGACGTCGTTCACATAGCGGCCGACATCACGCTGGGTACGGGCGCGGGTCGTGGTCTCGGGCACGGTGGGCCACCTCCAGGAGTATCCGTTCTTCGTGATACGACCGTATCATAATGGTGGTACGGCCGTATCATGAAGATGGCCCGACAAGGCTTCAGAGCAGAGGAACCGACGAGCGGAGACCCGGCTATGCCCAAGCGCGTGGACCACGATGTACGGCGCACCGAGATCGCCGAAGCACTCGTCCGGGTCGCCGGGCGGCGCGGATTGCACGCCGTGGGGATGCGCGACGTGGCCGCAGAGGCGGGGATCTCGCTGCGACTGGTGCAGTACTACTTCCAGACCAAGGAGAAGTTGCTGCTCTACGGGCTGCAACACCTGGCCGGAGGATTCGGCGAGCGGGTCGCCGCCCGGGTTCGGGCCGCCGGGGACGACCCGGGGCCGCGCGCGATGATCGAAGCGCTGCTGATGGCGTCGTTGCCGACCGACGAAGAGAGCCGCACCTTCCACCTCGTCTACACCTCGTACGCCGTACTGGCCGTCACGGACCAGACGCTTGCCGCGCAGCCCTTCATGGACAACCCCAATGCCGCCGAGGACACCGTGGCCGGACTGCTGCACAAGGCCAAGGACGCCGGGCTCATCGGCCCCGATGTGGATGCGCGTGCAGAGGCGATCAGCCTGCTCGCCATGTCGGCGGGACTTGGCACCAGCATCCTGGTCGGCCAACGCAGCCCGGAGTCCGCCGATACGGTGCTGGGCTACCACCTGGACCGGCTTTTTCAGGGCGGACGTAATGACTGAGGCCCGGGCAGGCGCCTGCCGCTGACGCCGGCGACACAGCGGACACCACGTCACGCACCGTGCTGCTCGGTTTCCCGCTGAGCACACCTTCAGTTCGTCACCCGAAGGCCGGATTCACGGGGTTGCGGCTCGCGATAGCGGGCTCCAGCAGGCTGCCGATTGGTCTCTCTGCTGCACGGCCCTCGTTCTCGCGACCGCCTTCCTGCTGTCCCGGCGAGCACGAGCATGGTCACGGAGCCCCACTCATCTGACGAAGACAGGAGCACCGCCGCCGCCGTCGTCACTCACGACCGCCAGGAACACGACCAGTCCCACTATCAGAACGATCAACACCAGACAGCACGGTACCGAGGACGGCGCCTTGAGGGGTGGCTGGGCTGCGACCTGCGCGGCCACTCGTCGTACGTCGCCGGCGTGGTACCACATCTTGCTGGCATACCCCGTCGTGGTCATCCAGCTCTTCGAACGGACCCGCACCCCATGGGCCTGCGCATTCACGTACACCGACTGAGTACCGACGCCCGGCCACAACGTGCTCACCTGGCGCTCCGTCAGCCAGCTGTCCTCCTCGTCCTCCATACTCAGCCCCTCCCCCAGCGGCTTGTGACATGTTGCTATGAACTGTCCCATGTTGAGAGGGAGTTCGTCCGCCCATTGCCGCCCGTGACATCGATGGGGTGGCCCCTATAGGGAGATACCAGGTGACCTGGTGTGGAAGTCAGGACGGATTGGGTCCACCGGCGGCCGCTTTGGCGGGCTTGTACGCGCTGATGATCTCGTTCTCCGCGTCGGTGAGGTATTCCTTGAGGATCTGCTCTGCGGCGGCCGCGTCGCGCGCCTGGAGCACGGCCAGCATTTTGCGGTTACGTCGCAGGTAGGGCTCATGGAAGGTCCGGGGATCTTCCATCACGTGAAAGACGAGGCGCAGTTCGGCGAGGACCTGCTGCATGAAGTCCTCCAGGCGCGGAGAGCACGACAGCGCGACGATCGCCTGGTGGAAGTGCATGTTCGCGGTCCCGACGTCTGCCCAGCGGCTTTCCTCGGCTGCGCGTTCGCCTTCCTCTGCGGCGGCGCTGAGTGCCTGCAGCACCGAGTCGGGGGCCGTGGGGAGACTTCGGACCGCGGCCGTCTCGATGAAACCCCGGACGCGGTAGAGGTCGACGGCATTTTCTTGGCTGACGGTCCGCACGAAAACGCCGCGATTGAGTTCGTGGTCCAACAGCTTTTCGTGCGCCAGCAGCCGGAATGCTTCGCGGAGGGTGTTGCGTGACACCCCGAGCGCTCCCCCGAGCGCTTCCTCGGACAGACGAGTGCCCGGAGGGAGGAGCCCTTCCATAATTCGGTCACGCAAGATGCCCGCGACCCGCTCCGCAGTGCTGCTGCGTCCGAGAAGAAGCTCCCGGTCCTTACCCAGCGCGGCCGTCAGTGCTCCCAGAGCGTCGGTGCTCACTCGATCTCCTCAGTGCTCATCTTCCCCTCCCAGTATCCACGGACACTGTGGAATTGTTCAACATGTAAATTAACCTCACATAGGATGCCGACTTTGAGGTGTTTCAGGAAGGCGGCCCAGGCGATTTTCTGTTCGCGGACCGCAGTCGGACAACGACCCGCAGGGGCGCACGGAACGACAGGAGGCCAAGGGTCGAGGGTGGCGCGTCCTTCTCGAGCTGGGCCCGCGGAAGGACAGTGGCCGCCTCGCGTAGAGCCACTTCCGCTTCAGCAAGCGCCGGCCGGGCCCCGGGACAGCGGTGCGGTCCTGCACCGAAGGACAGGTTCTGGCGGACGTTCGAACGGTACGGGCACAGGTGATCCGGATCGGCAAACACCTCGGGATCGGACCCGGTACCCATGAGCATCAGCAACAGTCCAGCTCCGGCCGGAACGGTAACGCCGGACAATTCCACCTCCTCCCGCGTGATGCGGCGCCAGGTCGTGATGGGCGGCTCACGGCGAACGACCTCCTCCACCCAGGCTCGTGCGAAGCCGTCCTCGGCGGACGCCCGGGCCCATGCCTCAGGGTTGCCTGCCGCCGTGCGCAGCACAGTGGAGATCAGCCGGCCGGTCGTTGACTGGCCTCCAATGACCACGAAGAAGCATGCCGCCACGGCCACGCGAAGATCCAGAAGGGCGCCGTCCGGCCGATCGCGCAGAGCCCGGATCAGTCCGCGTGCGCCGGCGTTATCGGTGACCTGTGCGACGAGCATCGGTAGAAGTCGGCTGTCTGCTTGGCCAGGAAGAACTGGTGTCCTCGAATGTCAGCGCGGGAAGCAGCGTGGATGGGGCGCCGAGCATGATGACGGCGCGGGCCATGGCCGCGCGCATCCGGTATTCGGGCGGCAATCGCGCGTAGCTCATCGCTGCACTGACGGTGGTGCCCACTTCGCCCTCCCGACCAGGACCGGGGGGAGGGGCGGCCGTCGGCCGTATGCCTTGTGCATGGGTAGCTCCTGATCCTTCGAGGCCTGGTGGTCCGGCTGACGGCTGCCGGCAATGTGTCCTGGGGGCGTCGTGTTTCACTCGCCACGGTGGACCGGCCATCGCACAGCGCTCTTTGCTACGTCGTCGGGGTAGACGACGTGGTAGCGGCCGTCTTTGAACTGCTCGATCGCCCCGCGGGCTCCGAGGTTTTGATGCTCTTCGTCGAAGTAGATGCCGTCCCACGGCATGATCGTGTCGCGTCCTGGAATGTGCAGACCGGTCAATGCCGTACGGACCTCGTCCGGGTCGATGGAGCGAGCCTCGTCGATGGCCTGCGCGATGGTCATCACCGCAGTGAAGGCACGGGCCGCGACATCGTCCATGGGGGTCTTGTAGGTCCTCTCGTAGAGATCAGCGACTGTTCTGGCGGTCGGATTGCGCTGAGCAAGGTCTCGGGACCACACAACGCGGCTGAGGACGCCGTCCGCGTCACTGCCGGCTTCTTCGAGGTAGGCGGGGCTGGTGAAGCCGGCGCCGAACGTCAACAGCGCAGGCGGGTGGTAGCCAAGGTCATCCATGGCCGACGTCAGACTCTTGGCCTGCTCGGTGTAGGCGAGGGCGAACACCGCGTCGGGTCGGGCCGCTGCCAGCTTCCGTACCGGTTCCCTCAGGCTGCCCTTGGAAGTGCGGATAGGGACGTCCGCGACGATCTCGCTATCGGTCTGCGAAAGGAGGTCCTTGATGGTGTTGGCACCGTCACTCCCGAACCGGTCGGTGGTGTGCACGATGGCGAGACGGCGGATGGGCTGGTCCTTGGCACGCTGCTGTTTGAGCAGGGAGAAGAACATGCGGCCGAAAGTTGCGTCGGTCGGCCCAGTGCGGAAAAACCATTCGCGGCCTCGTTGTGTGAGCGACGTTGCGGAGGACTCTGCGTTGACGAACGGAACGCGGAGTTGTTCGGTGCGGTCGCTCGCGGCGAGAGTGACGGCGGACTCGTAGCCGCCGCTGAGCGCTGCGGCGTTCTTCTTCAACAGCGTGTCAACTGCGCCGGCCGCTCGCTGGGCGTCTCCCCCGGTGTCCTCAGTGACGACCGTGATGCGGGCGCCGTTGAGGTGCGGCAGGCCGACCGCCTTGGCCAGAGGCAGGGCCAGGCGGGGCATGGCGGTGTTGATGACGGTGGCGGCGAATTCCGCGCCGCGGCGGGCGCTGACGCCTGCGGAAGCGTCCGGCCCGGTCAGCGGCGCCAGATAGCCGATCGTAATCGCTGCGGAGCTGGTCATTTGGTCGGGATCGCTGCTGCCGGTGCATGCCGTGGAGACGAGGAGCACAGCGCAGGCCAGCAGGGGGCGCAGTGGGTTCATACGGTGTGAGCCTTCTGAGGCAGGGGCGAGGGCGTACCGGCTGGGCTGGGTTCCGGTTCAGGCCGGGCCTGGGTCGTTCTCGTCGTTGAAAGCGGCTTCGTCTTCGACCCAGCGGCGGTGCTCTCTCCATGCCTCCTGCGAGGAGAAGGCGGGAGCGGCTGCGTCGCTCGTGTCCGGAGCGTTCGGCGACGACGGGCAAGGCGCGGGGGGTTGCGTGGGCTGGGCCGGCGGGGAGGGCGACCGGGTGGCCTGGCGGGGTACGCCGGCATGACGCGGCTGGGCCTGCGGACCAGGGGCCGGCTGCCGGTGCGACAGCGGCTGCTGAGGGGTGTGAGGGACGATCAGGGAACCGGGCAGGAGGACCGTCGCAACGGTCTTGGACTCGTCGGGTCGGGCAAGCCGAACCTGGATTCCGTGCTTGGCGGCGAGTTGTCCGACGACGAACAGGCCCATGGTGCGCACGACTTCCGGGCCGATGGGCGGGGGCGTGGCGAGCCGCTGGTTGAGGGTGCGCAGGAGGTCGGGTGCCATGCCGATGCCGTGGTCCGTGATGAGGACCACGGTGTCCTGCCGACGGCCGGGGTTGATGTAGCAGGTGATGGTTACCTGCGCGGACGGCCGGGAGAACACCGTGGCGTTCTCCATCAGCTCGGCGAGCAGGTGGACCACGTCCACGACGGCTGGGCCCGCGATCGCCACGTCGGGGACCTGCCGGGGCATGACGATGCGGGTGTACTGCTCGACTTCCGAGCTCGCCGCCAACAGTGTCTCGACCAGCGGCACGTGGTTCTGTCGTCCGCGTCCGCTGTCAGAGCCGCCCAGGACCAGCAGGCCCTCGCCGGTGCGCAGCATTCGGGTGGCGAGGTGGTCGAGTTTGAAGAGGCTGTTGAGGCGATCGGGGTCAGCTTCGGTCTGCTCCAGGGTGCCGATTTCGCCCAGGAGGCGGTGGACGAGTGTCTGGCTGCGCCGGGACATATGCACGAACATGGCGTTGACGCTGATACGCAGCGCGGCCTGGTCGGTGGCGAGCTTGAGGGCGGCATGCTGGACGGCCTCGAAGGACCGGGCGACTTCGCCGATTTCGTCACCGGAGGTGACACCGGTGGGTACGGCCTCGATGTCGCTGAGGTCGTCGGGCGCGGCTTGCCGCAGACGCTCCTCGATGGCGGGCAGCCGGTGGTCGGCGACTTCGAGAGCCGAGGTACGAAGCCGGTGCAGCGGCCTGGTCATGGCACGGACAACCGTCAGGGAGACGGCAAGCGCGGCGATGAGAGTGGCCAGGAGCTCCAAGGCCGCGTGGAGGGCCTCTTGTTGCTGGGTGTCGGTAAGGCGGTCCGCGCGTGCGGTCAGGTCATCGAGAGTGCGCTCTTCCACCTTTCGCATGAGCGCCAGCTTGTCGGTCGAGGCTTTCCACCACGTGCCGGCCTTCAGGCCGAGGCGGTCGGCGTCGGCGAGTTCCGTGACGCGGTCCTGCATGTGCTTGGTCGCGACGACCGACGTTCCCTTGACCGTGTCGGCGTACAGGGTGCGCTGATTGCTGGTCATCGAGGCGAGGAACTGGTCGGTGGCCTGTTGCCGGGGCGCGGCCAGTCCGGTGTACTCCGGGGCCTGTCCCACCTGGAAGTAGCCCGTGGTCAGGGCGCTGCCGAGCTGTGCACGTTCCTGACTGGCGTATTCCGTGGCGCGGGCTATGAGGTCGAAGCTGCGGATGTCGCGGATCAGCGCCTGCCCCCCGGGCTGGGTGGCCAGACCGGATCCCATGTCGAGGAGGTTGGTGACGGCGGCCGTGTACTGCGCGAGGATCGAGCTCTCGGTGAGGCTCGCATTCCGGGCTGCGGCCCGGATCGAGGGCAGGCCGCGTATGTCCGCCAGTGTTCTGTCGAGCCGGAGTTGGAGAGAGCGGTCGCCATCGCTGTCGATGCTCTGGGCAGCCCGTGCATAGGCGCCGGCCACACGGTCCACGACCTTCTGCTGGGCCCCGACGTCGGCGGCGCGAGTCTTGCGTCGGCCGGCGATGAAGCAGGCCGTCAGGTCACGTTCGGTCTGCAGCGCGGACACCAAGGGCAGGGCGCGCTGCTGCAGCCGGGCCAGCGTGGCCAGTCGGCCGTAGTCGTTGGCTTGGCCGATGGAGTAAGCGACGGTACTGGCGACCAGGGCTACGGCGAGTGTGGTGGGAATCAGGACGGCCGCGGCGAGTTTGCCGCTCACGGGCCAGTCGCCAAAACGAGCGAGACGGAGCAGCGTGCCGCGCTGGGGCAGCTGCCGTTCGGTGCGGCGGCGTGCCCGCGAGGATCGGGGCTGGTCGCCGGAGTCCGATTCCGTGGTGGGCGTGTCTGTGGATATGTGGCGGGAAGCCGCGTTGGATCCTCGTGGCGTCACTGCGGAAGGCTCTCGGTGTGTGGCTCGCGCCCGCGGGCGGCGGCCAAGGGGCGAACGAGGAGGGCCCTGCGCCTCCCCCGGCTGGCCCTGTGGGGGCTGAGCGGGCGGAAGCTGACGCTCTGTCCAGGACACAGCTGCGCGGCCCGGTCGAGGTCGTGGTCGGCGATCACGGCGATGACGGGGTAGCCGCCGGTCACGGGGTGGTCGGCGAGGAAGAGCACGGGCTGGCCGTTGGGCGGGACCTGCAAAGAGCCCAGGGCGGTGCCCTCGGAGGGCAGTTCGCGATCGACGGCTCGCTTGAGTACCGGTCCCTGCAGACGGGCGCCGATGCGGTTGCTGTCTGCACTGACCTGGTAGGCAGTGGAGTACAGCGTCTTCATCGCCTCGAGGGTGAACCAGTCGTCCCGAGGGCCGGGCAGGACTTCGAGTGTGGGGTGCTCGGGGAATGGCGCGGCGGGGGCGAAGTCGACGGTGGGGAAGCTGCTCGGAGGGGATCCGACGGGTAGTCGGGTGCCGCCTGCGAGCACGGCGGGGCCGATGCCGGAGAGCGTGTCGGTGGACCGGGAGCCGAGGACTTCGGGTACGTCGATGCCGCCGCGTACGGCGAGATAGGTGCGCAGGCCGTGGGCGGGCAGGCCGATGGTGAGCTGCTGACCGGGGTGCACGATGACGGGGCCATTGGCTGCGATGGTGCGTCCGTCCAGGGTGGCGGGGCACGGAGCACCGGTCAGAGCAATGGTGGTGAGCGTGTGGAAGCGGACGCTCAGGCCTCCGTAGGTGAGCTCGAGTCCGGCTGCGTTTTCGGCGTTGCCCACCAGGCGGTTGGCCAGCCGCAGGCTGCCGCGGTCTGCGGCGCCCGAGGTGCTGACACCGAGGGAGGCGTAACCGTGGCGGCCTAGGTCCTGCACGGTGGTGAAGGGGCCGGGCTTAAGGATTTCGATCATTTCGACACCTGGACGAAGCGCACGGCGCGGCCGGGCAGGAGGAGGGCGGGCGGGGTTCTGCTCAGGTCCCACATCACTGTGGGGGTGTGGCCGATGAGGTTCCATCCGCCTGGGGATTGGCGGGGGTAGATGCAGGTGAAGCGGTCGGCGATGGCGACGGCTCCCGCAGGGACCTGGGTGCGGGGCACGCTGCGGCGGGGAAGATGCAGGAGCGGGTCGAGCCCGCTGATGTAGGCGAAGCCGGGGGCGAAGCCGCCGAAGGCGACGGTGTAGGCAGCTTCGGTGTGGCGTTGGATGACTTCGTGAGTGGTGAGGCCGGTCAGCTGGGCTGTCTCGGCCAGGTCGGGCCCGTCGTACCCGACCGGGATTTCCAGCGCGTCCTGGTCGGCGTGCCGGGCGGTGGTGGCCTTGCGGGAGCTGACTGCCTGGGCGAGGGTCTCGCGTGTGGTGATGGCGGGGTCGAAGACGATGAGCAGGGTATGGGCCGCGGGGACCATTTCGACGATGCCGGCTTCGGGTTGGTCGCGAAGGCTGTTGTGGAGGCCGAGGACCTGTTCCAGGTTCTCGAGCTCGATGAGCAGGCTTCGGCTGCCGGCGGTCAGGAGGCGCATGGTTAGTGCGCCTCTACGAACGGGCTGAGCGTGACGCCCGCTTCGAGTAGTGCCCTTTTCACTTCGCGGGCCATCTCTGCGGCCCCGGGGGTGTCTCCGTGGACGCACAACGAGCGGGGGGTGAGGGTGACGGTGGTGCCCAGCAGGGACGTGACCTTGCCGTGAAGCACCATGGTGGTACAACGCGCCACCACGGCGTCAACGTCGTGCAGGACGGATCCGGGGATGTCGCGGGGCACGAGGCGGCCCTGTTGGTCATAGGCCCGGTCGGCGAAGGCCTCTGCGACGCCGGTGAGTCCGCGGGTGTGGGCTGCTTGCAGCACGCGCGAATCCGGCAGCCCGAGGACGGCAAGGTGGGGATCGTAGCGGTGTACGGCCTCGACCAGGGCGGCGGCTTGTTCGCCGTCGACAGCGACGGTGTTGTAGAGAGCACCGTGCGGCTTGACGTAGCTGACCCGGCTGCCGGCGATCCGGGCGAAGCCGTCGAGGGCGGCGATCTGGTAGATGACATCGTTGATGAGGTCCTCGGGAGCCACGCGCATAGCCCGGCGGCCGAAGCCGGCGAGGTCGCGGTAGCCGACGTGGGCGCCGATCGCGACCCCGTTCCCCGCGGCCTTCCGGCACACCCTCCGCATGATGTTGGGGTCCCCGGCGTGGAAGCCGCAGGCGACGTTGGCGCTGGTGACGATGTCCAGCAGGGCGTCGTCGTCTCCCATCGTCCAGGCCCCGAATCCTTCGCCCAAATCGCAGTTGAGGTCGATAACCGGTGGGATAGCTGCCATGGCATTTCCTTTGCGAGGCTGACCGTGGGGCCGGGCTGTTGGTGCGTGCAGGTCAGGCGAGACGGTCGGCGGCTTACGTGTGGGTAGGGAACTTGTATCTCGCGGAAGGTGCGCTGTGAGGCGTGCCGCCTCGCGGAGCGTGTCACCGTCGGACCATGGGCCCTCCTTGGAGCGGGGTTCCTGCGTTGAGGCCTGCTCCGGTTGCGCCGAGGCCCCCAGGCACAACCGGAGCAGGGGCCTGTCAGGTCAGTTCGCTGCCCCGGGTCTCGGGCAGGCCCAACAGGGCCAGGACTGCGATTGCGTAGCCGGCTGCGCCGTAGATGAGGGCGTTGCCCACGCCGCCGCCGGAGGAGAAGCCGACAGCTGTGGGGAAGAATGCGCCCAGGGCACGGCCGACGTTGTAGGTGAAGCCCTGGCCGGTGCCGCGCACGGCACTTGGGTAGAGCTCGGACAGGTAGGAGCCGAAGCCGGAGAAGATCGCGGACGAGGTGAAGCCCAGGGGGAACCCGAGGATCAGCAGGAGGTTGTTGGAACCTTCCGGGATGTGCGTGTAGGCGAAGATGAGGGCGGCGCTGAGGATGCCGAACAGCATGATCGCCTTCTTGCGGCCCAGCAGGTCGGTGAGGTAGCCACCGCTGACATAGCCAAGGAATGCGCCGCCGATCAGGGCGAACAGGTAGCCGCCGGTGCCGACGACAGTGAGGCCGCGTTCGGTCTTGAGGTAGGTCGGCAGCCACGTGGCCAAGGTGTAGTAGCCGCCTTGGACACCGGTGGCGAGCAGGGTCGCGAAGACCGTCTTACGTGCCAGTCCATTGGTGAAGATGCCCGACAGCTTGCCGCTCTTCGTACGTACCCGGCGCTGGGAGAGAGGGGCGTCTTCGACGCCGCGTCGCAGGTAGACCAGCAGCAGGGCGGGCAGGGCTCCGGTCCAGAACATGATGCGCCAGGACCAGTCACCGTTGACGTTGTCCAGGACGATGGTCGACACCACGACGGCCAGGGCCCAGCCGACGGCCCAGGAGCTCTGGATGAAGGCGACAGTGCGGCCGCGGTAGCGCGAGGACGCGTACTCGGCCACCAGGATCGCGCCGGAAGCCCACTCGCCTCCGAAGCCGAGCCCTTGCAGCGCACGGAAGGTCAGCAGCATCTCGTAGTTGGTGGCGAAGCCACACAGCACGGTGAAGATCGCGTAGGTCGCGACGGTGATCATAAGGGTGCGCACGCGGCCCACCCGGTCGGCGAGAACGCCGGCGATGACGCCACCGAAGGCGGAGGCCACCAGCGTGACGGTGGTCATCAGCCCGGCCTCGGCCGTGGTGAGGTTGAAGTAGGCCGTGATGGCCACCATGCTCAGCGGCAGGACCTGGTAGTCGTACGAGTCCAGAGCGAATCCGCCGAAGGCACCGGCGAAAGCCTTGCGGCCCTTGGGGCCGAGCGCGCGGAGCCAGGCAAAGGCCCCGGCTTGCTCCTCGTCGGATGGTGTGGTCGATCTCGACACTTCAAGCATGTCGCACCTCGCGTCAGGGGGAAGAGCGGCGGCTGGCGATCTGTTCGCGGCCGGCTGGGGAACGGGTCGGCGTGGCTGAATCCACATGCCCGGTGCGCTGGCGGACGGTGGAAGGTCTTGCTCCTACGCCTCGCTCTGCCCTCAAGCTAAGGGTTGTTGAACAATCCTTCAAGGGGACTGTCGGATTGTTACCTATGCTTTGACTTGCGAAAGCGGAAGACCTCCCCCATCGCCATCCGTAGATGCGCGGAGCCCAGGATGAGTCGCCGAATGACCTTGTTTACGCAGGCCAGTTCGGAATTCCTCCAATGATGCGAAAGCCGTGTGGGCGGGGCATCTCTTGGGCGGAAAATACGGTTTCCGTCGTTCGCCTGCCGAGATCTGCGTTCTTCGCAGTCACAACTCAGGATGCCGCCAAATTCGTCGCGACGGTCCGCACAGAGCGTCCGGTGGGCGAATACGCCCAGGTGTTGCCGGTTACACAGAGCCGCCCCTATCGAAGCCGGGCGGAGATGCGCCAGGCGAGCGGGTGTCGCGGACTGAGGCCGTGTCCGTACGTGCGGGGCCTCCACGCGGAGACCACGGCGCCCGGGGCGCCTGCGGCGCCGGCCGGCTCAGGCGCGGCGGCGCCCAGGCCCGAAACGAGTGCCATCACGACGGCTAGTTCCTCTGGCGCGGGCTGCCCGCGCAGCACCTTGACGGGAGACGGCATGGTGCTCCCCTCGAGGCGGTTGGGGTGTCCAGTGACAGCTGGAGCGGAATGTTCCCGTGTTTTTTGGGCGGCAGCGATTCACGCTTGTTGCGCAGCGCCCGCAGCCCTCGGGCGACTTGCTGCCGCGTCTGCGCCGGCACGATCACCGCATCGATGTGGCCGCGTTCTACGGCGATTTCGGGTCCCAGAACGGTGTTTTCATAGTCGGCGATCAGCTGGGCCGGGGTGCCCTCCACGTCCGTCGCTACGGCAATCTCACAGTCGCGCAGAGCGTTAACACCTCGTTGCGCGCCCATCATTGCGATGAAGGGTTCGGGGTGCCGTGCAGTTCCGGAGCGAAATTGGCGTCGCGTACAACCTCGCGGTGAAACGGGACAGCGGTGGCCATGCCATCCACCTGAAACTCCGACAGGGCCCGGAATGCGCGCTCCAGGGCCTGCCGGCGGGGTGGCGCCGGTGACGATCAACTTGGCCAGCAGGGAGTCCCAGGCGGGGCCGATCGCCGAGCCTGCCTCGACGCCGGAGTCCAGGCGCACTCCTGGGCCGCCGGGCGGAGACCATGTGGTGACCGAGCCGGGGGTAGGGAGGAACCCCCGACCCGGGTCCTCACCGTTGATGCGGAACTCGAAGGAGTGTCCGCGCACCGGTGGGTCTTCGTAGCCGATCTCTTCGCCGTCGGCGATGCGGAACATCTCGCGCACGAGGTCGATGCCCGTGACCTCCTCGGTCACCGGGTACTCCACCTGCAGGCGGGTGTTGACCTCGAGGAAGGAGAGGGTGCCGTGCGATGCGGACTGCGATTTCTCCGCGGTTGGCGATGAGCACCTTGCGCACAATGGTGGCTTTCTTCTTTAAGCGGCGTCGGGTATACAGCTGTCGCCGCACGGGCCGACCAGCTGCGTAAGGGAGGTCTCGAAGCAGGCCCACACCACGTGCCCTCCCTGCAGGTGATGGTGGCCCCAGGTGCTGGTCACAGCATCGACCAGGAACAGCCCTCGGCCGTGACAGAAGTTCTCGGGGCATTCGTCGACGGTGAGATCTCCGCTCCAGCCGGAGCCGTGGTCGCCGACTTCCAGCGCCAGCAACCCGGAGCCGTCTTCGTGATCGATCACATGCAGGCTGTGCCAGATCGGGCCGCTGCCGTGCGTGACGGCATTGGTGACCAGCTCAGAAACGACCAGTTCGGCCTCGTCGGTCAGGCCTGTCAGGCTCCAGGCCTTGAGCTGCTCTGCGATCTGCCGACGGGCGATTGCCGGGGCCTGCATCGTCGGCCTGGGGGCCCATGTCGCGGCGAGCTGAGCGGTGCTTCGTGCGGTGGCGACGGGGGTCATGACGTGCTCCCCAAATGATCAAGTAGGGGGAATGAGGATTGCCGGGAGGAGGACGGCGAGCGTCCGAGGCGGCGGATGACCGCAGAAGCAATGTCGCTGTGGCGATTCCCTCAATCTAGCTATTGTTCAACAATCCTGCAATACCCCAATCCTTGGATATGATATGAGGTTGATTCCCGGGGCGAACTGACACCCCTCACCGGCGTACGCCGCCGCTCGGCCAGTGGACTGCGGCTACGGCCGGGCCGCCGGCGGCCGGCCGGATCACACTGCACGCTCACGTCCGGGCGGGGCGGGCTGGTCTGCCCGCACTGCGGAACAGCCTCTGAACGCGTTCGCGGCCGGTTGTGCGGCGCCAGACCGACACGGCGATGCGCGCGAGGCCGGTGGTCATCGAACTACTACTGGTTATTGCGGTTCCGCTGCCCCAACGCCGACTGCGCGCTGCAGGCGACAGCGGCGGGCCGCGGGCGTCTACTCGGGTGGCCGCGGCCGCTCAGAGGCGTCGCTCCACCAGGGCGCATACTCCTGCTCCGGCTCGCGCCATGAGGCCCGGTTGATCGGGCCGCCCGCTCTACGCCCTGCGGCGGGCCCCGCTCCGCCGTCCGGCGCGTACCGCTGGTCGAGGGCGCGCAGTGTGGGGCGGGTCCGGTGTTGTTGCACTCGGGAAGCGGAGGTCGAGTGCGCCGTTGAGCGTGCGCTCCCAGAAGCCGAGCAGTGGGACGATCCACTCCTTGTCCCCCGCGCTGTCCTGCACGGAGATCTCTTCGAGCAGGGCGATCTCTTCTGCTCCTCGATGGCCTGCTGTACATCCGGATCCCCCCCCAGCGAGCCGGCCAGCTCGAAGCCGCCCTGCCATTGAGCTGACAGGCCCGACCGTAGCCCGACACGGACGGCGCGCTTGTGTGGCGGACCCAGCGGACTCGAATCAGCCGAGGGGGGCGCGGTCGCTCGTTGCCGTTGCGCGCGATGCGTCCGATCGTCCCGCCGCCGCTGCGGTGGCCGGTTCCTCCGGGGTGCACGTGACCTTGTCGCGAGGCGTGTAGTGGGTCTGGAAGTCTTCGCGCTTGATTTCCCGGCCGTCCTGCACGAAGACGCGGCCGACGGAAACGTCGAACCCCTGGAGTGGGCTCTGGACTTCGCACTGCGGGCCGCTGCCTGTGCGCGTGCCCGGCGGCTTGATGTTGGTGCGCGGCCCCTTGGTCGCACGTATCTCGTCGTACTTCTTCGTGCCCAGGAAGGTGATGGTCACCGACGTGTCAGTGGATTCGGCCTTGATGTAGAGGGCGTGACCAGAATCGTTGATCCAGCGGAGGTCGAGGGTGCCCCACGCGACCGTGGCCTCGCGGCCCTCGGGGTAGCGCTCGATGTAGAAGGAGTGGGCGCCGTGCTCCATGGGCTTGACGCCCGCGAAGAACAGGGCGTTGAACATGGTGGTGGCGACTGCGGAGACGCCACCACCGGGCGACTTCACGAACTGACCATTGTTGATCATGATGCCGTCGACGAAGCCGTTGTCCTTCGTGCGCTCGCCGACCGTGCGGTTGAAGCTCCACTCCTGTCCGGGGAGGACAACCGAGCCGTTGATGAGCTGCACCGCACGGCCGATGTTGGTGCTGCGGTAGGGGGCGGCCGGGAACGCGACGGTGAAGGAGGAGACCTTCTCCTTGATGCCGAGCCGCTGGACCGATGCACTCGTGAGCTTCGGCTGGACCACTGCGGAGGCGATCTCGCCGGTGCGGGCCGGGCCGGAGCGGGTCAGCAGGGGCATCACGGCCTCGCCGAGCGCCTTCGCGGTGACATGCCGCCCGACACTGCTGTCCTGGGCCACCACCACGCGGTCGTCGGCGTCGAGACGGAGCGCGGCGTCCCGAGGGCCCGGGGAGGCGTCCCGCACCGGGCTGGAGACAGCGGGGTCGGCGAACAGCCCGTTGGAGTCGAGGCTCGGCACGAGGCGGTTTCGGCTGTCGGGCTTCATCGTCAGATGCTTGCCGAGCGTGGCGGGGGCCATGGCTATGCGTTTGTCGGCGAGGGTCAGCATGACGGGGCCGGACATCGCGGGCTGGGCGAACTCATTCATGGCTCGCTCGGTCTCGTGCGGGCCGATGCGCGGCTGCAGCTGCCTCACCGGTATCGCGACGGGGGTGGCATGCGTCGCGTTGCGGTAGCCGTGGCGGATGGTGTCCAGGGCCTTGTCCGCGATCACGGTGACGCCGGTGACCGGAGTGACGGCCTTCGCTCTGCCCTTCTCGAACGATATGGCCCCGTCACGCACCTGCCGCTTGGCGGCCGCGGCGATACGGTCTATTCCCGCCCGGCCCTTGTGCTCGTCCACACGTAGCACCGGCTCGACCTCCCGGCCGCCGGAGGCGAGGAGCCTGCCGATCGCTGTCACCGGGTCGGATCCGGCGCTCGCGGCACGGTCGACGGTCGCTGCAGTGTCGAGGGACAGCCCGAGCGCGCCGGGATCGGCCTTCTCGATACGGTCACCGATCTTCAGCGCGACCGGTGCCGCGAAGACCGGTCCGAGCTTTCGGTGCAGGAGCCGCTGGGCCTCCGCTCGGCCCATTCCGCCGATGTCGACACCGCGCACCCTTGTGCCCTCGGCGATGTCGTCGCCGGCCACGAGCCCAGCGACGTAGAGGCCACCCAATCCGAGCACGACAGCCCCACCTGCGACAGGCAGAACCATCCGCCAGTTGACGGTTCTGCTGCGTGCGCGTCCCATGTCTCTCCCTGTAGCGCCGACGGGCCGGAAAGGTGCGGTTTGGCCAGCCAGAGCCAGACCTGCACAAGCGAATTCGCACACAATAGTCCGCAAAATAGACGAAATCGGAGAAATGTAATTTCCGTCACGATTGAGGAATGCACGGTCGAGTCGGAACCGGGAGGTGCCCTCAACAACCCCCGGAGCCCGCGAGCTGATCGACAACCTCACGGACAACGCCGGCCTCCCGGCCGGTCCCCGGCGGATCGCGATTGGATGCGCCGACGGCATCCGCGAGCTCGTCGATCGCCAACTGCTGCTGAATCTCGTCAACAAACACTGTCGCTGAAAGTGAACGAAGCCAAGCGTCCTGTCACCATGCTCCGAGGCAGAACCTTCTACGAGTCACGCACCCCAGAAGCAACGCCGCATGACCCACGCAGGCTTGACGAAGGAAACAGAGACACCCCCCCCGCTCCCCTGCCCTGCTCCCCTCATGGGCGGACAGCCGCTTGCGTGACCGGTCACCGGCGCCCAGCGGGCAGTGCCGCAGGTAGGTCGGCCTCGTGGTCGGCCGTGCGTCGGCGGCGGGGAGCGGATGCGGGCTGGATCACGAGGTCCAAGGTCCCCCAGAATGACTGCGCAGTCCCCGCATAACTCGTCACGAGAGGAAGCGCCGTCGCATGGCCGGCAACGCAGACATGGTGTCCTTCATCGAAGCGCGGCTTGCCGAGGAGGAGCAGGTCGCGTGGGACGCCGGTGGCGCGAGCTGGAGGTGTCCGGCGGATGTTCCAGGAGAGGTCCACGACAGGACGTCCGGCATAGCGTTCACGGTGAGAGGAGCCGGCTACGACCGACACATCGCGCTCCAGGATCCGGCTCGTACGCTGGCCCGCATCGAGACCAGTCGCGTCCTGCTCGGCGAGTACGTGGAGGTGGCGGACCGGGACGCCGACCGGCCGGACGACGACTTCGCCTCCGGCCGTGCCGTCGGACTCGGCTTCGCGGTGCGGCAGCTGGCCGCCGAGTACGCCTGGCACCCCGGATACAAGGCGAAATGGCTCCCCCGGTTCATCCGGTAGCGCTCGTAACAGGTGTGAGGAGTCGAGCGCATCGGCCGCCACGGTTTCCCGGCTGTGGCGGTCGCTGCTTGGCCGGAGTGTCCCGGCGGGCGCCCCACCGCTTCCAGCCACCTACTCCGGGTGCTCCTGCGCCCGGGTGTTCAGGCACCGCACGGCGAGGGCCGCGATGTCGTCGTCGAGCCTGCCGCCGCTGTAGTGGAGCAGGTCCCTGTGAAGCCGGTCGAGCAGCTCGCGGGGCGGCGCCGGGCGTTGCCGCCGCATCCAGTCCGGCAGCGGGAAGAACTCGCCAGTGCGGTCCCGGGTCTCCGTTACGCCGTCGGTGTAGAGCAGCAGCTGGTCGCCCGGGGCCAAGGCGACGGTGTCGACAAAGTAGCGGTCTCCGATGAGCGTCGCGAGGTTGAGGGGCGGCGAGGGGGTGGTGGGCTCCAGGACGCGGATCTCCCCGCGGTGCACAAGCAGCGGCGGGGGGTGCCCACAGTTGAGAAGTCTGACGTGGCCGGTGCCGTGCGGGATCTCGGCGAGAATAGCGGTAGCAAAGCGCTCCGGCAGGTCCTGGGCGGGGAACGCGTCGCTGTGGCGGGCGATGCTGATCTCCAGGCGATGGACGATGCCCCTCAGGTCGGGCTCGTCGTACGCGGCCTCCCTGAAGCAGCTGATCACCGCCGCGGCCGCCCCCACCGCGGGCAGGCCCTTGCCCCGTACGTCGCCGATGAGCAGCCGGACCCCGTACGGCGTGTCGGCCGCCTCGTAGAAGTCGCCGCCGATCCGGGCCTGCTCTTGGGCCGCCAGATACAGCGACTCGATCTCGACGCCCGCGATGCGGCGCGGCAGGGGGCGTAGCAGCACCTTCTGGGCTGCATCGGCGACGAGCCGGACGTGGAAGAGTGTCTCCTCCCGCTGGAGCCGGACGTGGCTTGCATATGCGGCCGCCAAGGTGACCGCGACGATCGCAGCCGCCGTGTACGGCGTCCCCAGGTCGGTATAGAAGAAGCTGAGGCCGATCATGACCAGCAGGCAGAACGTCCCCAGCAGGATCGTGGGGAGCACGGGCCACATCGCAGCGGCGAGGGCGGGTGCAGCAGGCAGGAGGCGGCTGAATGCGATCTCCCTCGGTGTGGAGAACGCCAGGCCGGCGATGAGGACGGTAAGGATCACGGGTGAGAGCCGGGCAGCGTCCCACCGGCCGCCGTAGGGAAGACGACGGCTCCGGCGCCGTCCGGACGTGATCACAAAGTGCATCATATAGACCTGAAACGGTTCGAGCTTAAAGGGATCATGCACTCATCTTGATCTTTGACCTTCGCTGTCCTCTGCCACCGGGCTTGGACCGATCGCCGTTGACCTTGGACCGGACACTGGGGGACGGAGCTGTTGCGTTCTCGCCGTGACACTCAGCGGATCACGAGCGCTTACAGACGAGCCGGCCAGAACACCACTCGATCGACGTGATACTGCCTACGCGGAGTGCTCGACGTACTCGAAGATGACCCCGCCGGGGTGTCGCACGGTGACGTTGCGCCCGGTCGGCACCTGGTTCGGGCCGGAGATGATCTCCCCGCCGTGCGTGTCCAGGAGCTTCTTCAATCCGTCCAGATCGTCGACGAGCACCGTGCTCTGGACGTCCCGATACGGAGCAAGCGCCTTGTCGGTGCCGGCAACGAGCAGGAAGCCGCCGATGCTCGCGACTTCCACGTCGCCGTAGGGGAACCGCATCCGGGTGTCCTGGCGACAGCGAGGGATCCGCGCCACCATCCCTGACAAAGCTGACCAGACCCGCAACCGAAAGAATCTCGGCTCCCGCGGCGGCCGTCCGCCAGAGTTCGACCCGGGGGACTACAAGGCTCGGCACGCGGTCGAGTGCGGTATCAACCGCATCAAGCGCCACCGTGCCGTGGCCGCCCGGCATGACGAGCTTGCCGTGCGCTACGAGGCGACCGGGCTGGTCGCAGCCCTCAACGAGTGGCTGTGACCAGCACTTCCGCAACGACCCTAGGCGAGTGCCGCCGCCAGCAATGCGGCGGTCCTGGCCACCAGCGGATGGTCGGCCGGCGCGTCTTCCTCGTGTTTGGTCGTCAGGACGGCCATCACGATCGGTGCGCCGTCCGGCGGCCAAGTGATGCCCACGTCGTTGTTGCCGCCGTACCTCCCGCCACCGGTCTTGTCGGCCACAATCCAGTCGGCGGGAAGGCCGGCGCGGAATCTGTCGCCGCTGGTCGTGTTGGCGAGCAGCCAGCCGGTGAGCCGTTCCCGGTCCTGGGATGTGAGCGCGTCGCCGAGCGTGAGGCGCGCGTAGGTCCGGCCGATGACGCGGGGGGTGGTGGTGTCGGTCACGCGCCGTGGTTCCGCCGAGTTGAGTTCGGGCTCCCATCGATCGAGCCGGGTCTTGCCGTCCCCGATCGAGCGGCAGAAGCGGGTGATGGCGGTCGGTCCCCCCAGCTCGCGGAGCAGCAGGTTTCCCGCGGTGTTGTCGCTGTGGCAGATGGCGGCGTCACACAGCTCCGCGACGGTCATGCCGCCTGCGAGGTTCTCGGCCTTGCCGGTGATCGGGGAGTAGCCCGACTTCTCGACGTACTCTGCGGTGTACCGGATGCGCTTGGCCAGGAACTCGCCGTCGTGGTCGAGGTCGCGCAGAACGGCCGCGGCGGCGATCGTCTTGAACAGCGAGCACATCGGGAAGCGTTCGTCCGCGCGGTACGCCACCATCCTGCCCGTGCGCATATTGCGGGCGAACACGCCCAGACGGGCGGAGTGCTGCTGCTCGAGCTCCCTCAGCCGCGAGGTGATGCCGTCATCCCCGCCAGGTAAGGCGTATGCCGTCCCGCCGAGGGGCAGGGCGACGGAAAGTGCGGTGCCGGCGCCGAGAGCGAGTGCGGTGCGGCGGGAGGGGCGTGGTCCTGTGGTGTGCAAGGCGTTCCCTTCTGAGGCGATCATGACGTACTTCAACACGCGCCGGCGGCCCGGCTGGTTTCGCTGCGGGTGTGACCGTCCTGGCGCAGCGCCGGTGGGCTGCGTGCCCCACGGCCCGTGGGACGGGGCCTACGAAAGTGGCATGTGACCAACGCTCTCGCAACAGGCCCTCACCTCACTGCCACCCCGGGCCAGGGAAGGTCGTCAGTCTTCGGGACGTGTGCCCGGACACCGGCTTCGCCCGGCTTTCATACGGGCAGGCCCGCGCGCTGTTCGACGAGCACACAGCCGTGCGCGGGCCGGGCACGGGCTTCGGGAACGCAGCCCGCGCCCCCGCGCCGTCTCCGCCGGAATCGCCCCGGCCCTGCTCGGCTGCATCGACACCCGTACCCGCTCCATACGACGACGTCGGCCTTCAACACCACAACTGGGCCTTGTCCACGGAGAGGATGTGGGCACGCACCGACCTCTCCGCACTGTTCAGCGGACACGGGTCGAGCGAAATCAGAGAGCGCTTATCGCTGACGACCAGGAGCAGTTGGCGATCAGTCCGCCCGAGAACGCGGGTGAGAGTCTTGCGCGCGGCTGGTTGCCTGGTGCGGCCGGGCGCCTGTCACGGACGCCAGTACAGCGAGGGGTCTGGGTGGTCGGCGAAGCCGAGCGCACGGTAAAGAGGCTCACCGTCGGGAGAGGCATACAAGTCCACTCGGGCCACCCCGCGTTCCCGGAACCAGTCGAGCAGGCCCTGCATGATCGCGCGGCTGTGGCCGCGCCGTCGGTACGCCGGATCGGTGACCACGCCGATCACGTGTCCGATCCGGCCGTTGCGCAGGTGCGGACCGGGCAGCCGTTGCTCGATGGTGCCGATGCCGCAGGCGGCGAGGCCGTTGTCGCCGTGCACAACGAGGATCCGCACGGCGTCCGCTGTCACCTGTTCCTTCAGCACGGCGGCTAGGGTGTCCCGCCAGTCGTCGTCTGCTGATGAGGGGTTGAAGAAGTCGCCGCCGAGCGTGTCAAACAGCAACGCCCGCATGCGTACGAGCTCCGCGACGTCATCCTCCGCCGCCTGCTGCACAAGTGACATGTAATAAGCATAGAGTGGATTAGGGGCTTACGTCGACCTGGTTTGAGATGTGTCGTCGAATGACTCGCGGTACTGGAGGTTCGGAAGTGGGCACTCGACATCTGGTGGCGCATCGCCTTCGCCACGGTCGCCCTCGCGACCGCGGTGGGCGCTGTCGAGGTGTTCTTCAACTGGCGTGCCCGATGGCAAGTGCTGGAAGAGGCGCAGTACCGCCTCATAAAACAGGGCGACGAACTCGATTTCCTGCTCGCACGCACAGCCGTCACTGAACTCAGCCACGCGGCACTCAACCCCCTCTTCACTCGATGGCAGTTCGTGTGGACCGACATCAACCGACGCCGGATGGAACTGCGTCCCGGTGACGCGCTGGTGGGCCCATCGGTCGCACCAAGGCGACGAAGTGCGCGGGCAGTTCGCGCGCGAGACGCGGCGCAGTGCGGACGCCAGCAGTGAGGCCTCCGGAGACGAAGCCCAGCCACCCGACGCACGCCCGTGGCGGCCCGGTGACCAACCGGGCCGCCACGGCATGGGCAGTGTTGGAGCGTCAGAGTCAGTCGGCCGTGCCCTGGTCGGGCTACTGGGGCGGGAAGTGCCGGGCTGTCCGGGGGCGGCGTGGGACATGCCGCTGACCAGCCCGGACAGGGCGGGCCTGTCCGGGACAGCCCCCTGCCCTTGTTCCGCCCCGCCGAACACCAGCATGCTCCTGGCATTCCGACGGACATCTCCGTCGGCCACTCCCCAAGCTCAAGCGAAAGGTGTGTACAGGCATGCGCAGGACTGCGTTACGAAGCACGGCAGGCGGGGCACTGGCGGTACTGGCGCTGATGGCCGCGACCACTCAGGCGGAGGCGAAGGTGGCCGACCGCGGCTGGTCGGCGAGCAACAGCTTCGCCCGCGGCAGCGGCTACATCGACGAGAACAACAACGGCTTCAGCGTCAGCGGCTCAGTGACCGACTACGCCGGCAACCCGTCGACGTCATATGTCTACGTGAGCTGGCAGGAGTACAACCACGGCGCCTGGACGACCGTCAACCGCCAGGCCAGTGGACGCGCGACGAATGGCACGACGGCCGGCATCTCACTCTCCCGAACCACACCGTACGACGTACGCCGCATTCAGGTGACGGTCTGCACCTCGGCGGGCAACTGGTACTGCGGCAGCCCCGGTTAATACTGCAAGACCGTGGCCGCTGAGACAGAAGAACGGCCGGGAGTTGCCGGAGGAGACCGGGCACGGTTGCCCGACCGGATCCAGCAGCTGCTGCATACCTGCGACAGGGACGCCGGACGAGGTGCTCGATGACGCGCGTGAGTACGTCATCGAGCACCTCGGCATACTGATTCTCGCCCCTGGTGCCCTGGTGAGCTGGTGAGCTGGTACGTCTCACTGGCGGTCCTCGTTGATCTCGCTCGATGCCTGGCGCGCTCCCCGCAGCCCACCGTTGGCCTGGGCACCAAAATGAGTCCAGCGGCTGGGCACGGGAGCGCGACAGTCGGCACGTACAGCACGACGAAGCCGCTACTGTGCAGGCCATCCGATCGCGTTGAAGACTGCGACGGGGTCCAGGTAGTCGCGCCAGTGCGTGACTTTGCGGTCCTTGAGCCTGCCCGTGACCTTCTCAATGTCGTCATTCGGCCGGGAACCGTTGCCCGAGATGATGGTCCCCGTCAGCCAGCGGAGCATCACGGCGTAGTCGGCGGGTACGAAGCCGGCTGCGATCGCACCGCCGATCCATGCGTCAGGGTCGATGTCGTTGTGGGTGACGGGTCCGCCGGTCACGTCGGCGATGATGTCGGCGACCTCGCTGACCGTGAGCGACTGAGGCCCGGTCGGCGCGTACTGCGCGCCGGCATGGGCGTCAGGGTCGACCAGCGTCTCGACCGCGACCGCGGCGATGTCCGCGGCATCGACGAAGGCTTCCGCGCCGCCGCGGGTCGGTACGGTGATGACACCTTCGATGACCGGCACGTGCGCGACGGACGCTCGGACGACCCACAGGCCACGGTGTTCCTGTGTGGCGCCTACCGGTTTTCGGGGGACATTGGCCGCGGCCTGCTCGATGCGCTGCCCCAGGTGCTGCCACTCTCGGCGGCCGTCGGCGATCCCCTGCGCGACGTGATTGGCCTGCTGTCCCGTGAGCTGGCTTCCCCTGAGCCAGGTCAGCCCACTGTGCTGGACCGGCTCCTCGACATACTTCTGGTTCTTGCCATCCGTACCAGTTTCCGTCAGAGCACCACCGCACCTCGCTGGTACCGGGCGTCGGCAGATTCCCGGCTGAACGCAGCGTTGCAAGCCATACACGAGGATGCCGGGCGCCCGTGGTCGGTCCCCGAGCTTGCCGAGATCAGCGGACTGTCCCGGGCGGCCTTCGCACGAACCTTCCGAGACGCGCTCGGCCAGACCCCGATGCAATACCTGACGGATTGGCGAATGACCCTGGCCCGCGACTACCTGCGCAACGGCGAGCTGGGCCTGGCGAAAATCGCCAACGTGATCGGCTACGGCTCGCCCTACGCGTTCGCCGCAGCCTTCCGGCGCCATCACGGAGACCCGCCCGGAGCATGGCGGCAACGGGAGTTGACCCGCACCAGCAGTCCGGTAGCCGGCGACCGCATCCACCTCCGCTAACGCCCGCACGCCTCAGCCTCACCGGTCGGTTCGGACGTCGCCACACATCCAGCCGCCACGACCACCAACACGGCGAACCTGATTCCCTCTTGGCAGCCTCTGTGTAGCGGGTCGGCCGGCTCGGGGTTGTTCGACTGTCCTGGCATCTGGTCGGAGCCTGGGCGGAAGTCCTCTCGCCAGGGCGGTGCGGATGGTCGTTGTGGTGGTGGTCGCGTGGGCGCCGGACGGATGCCTTCGGCGAACACGGCGTTGATGCCTCCGCAATCAGGTAGGCGTACAACTGGCGAACAGAGGTGACCGGCTGCTTTCGTTTCCCGGATCCGCCAGGCGGACATCCGCGAGAGCGGGGCGAAGTCCTTGGCCCGGGCCTCCGCCCTCTCCTCCATCTGTCGGGACGAGGGTTCACCGTTCTCCTCTCAGACCCGCCTCAGCGTGGCCGCGAGGTCGGCAGGGGTACGTACCAGCTTCAGGCGGGGCGCATCCGTCAGACGGTGGCTACGCCCCGACCGGCTCGCCTTCTTCCACAGCACCTCGATCTCGTCGACGCCCATGCCTCAGGCAGCCGCTATGTCCCGGGCCACTGGCAACGACGGCCTTGTGCGGCTTCGGCCCGCTGAATCGTCGTCACCGGGCGGCATCTCCCCGGTGTTGAGGCTCTTTGACATTCCCCAGCTCTTGCTCTGCCAGGGCAGACCTGCTCGCCGAAACTCCCCACCCGGCACTACAGGCCGAAGGCGCCACCCTCGATGAGGATGAGCAGGCCGATGGCGATCAGGACCAGTGGCAGCAGGATGTGGCCCCACCGGCTGAGCGCCTTGGCGATGACGGGACGGGTGGCGAAGAACCGGCCTGCGAAGCACCACACGCCCACCAGGATCAGGAAGACGACGGCGTACACGCTCATTCCGCCGACGCCGGCGGTGGCGAATACGGGGACGTAGACGCCGATGTTGTCGCCGCCGTTGGCGAAGGTGACCGCGGCGACCTCCAACGCTTTGGGACCGCCCTCGGCCGCTTCTTGCTCGTCGTCCTCGTCACCGCGGTGCTTCCACGCCTGCCAGGCCGCCTTCAGGCCGAGCGCCAGGGGCAGCAACCCCAGATAGGGGATGGCCGACTCGGGCAGGAAGGTGGCGCCGAACGCGGCGGCGACGGCGACAGCGAGGATCGCGGCGAAGCCGAGGTACTGGCCGATGACGATCCAGCGGGCGGAGCCGGGGTGTCCGGCGCCCTGGGCGAAGAACAGGGACAGGATCAGGATGTCGTCGATGTTGGTGACGGCGAACAGCCCGGCTGCCTGCCCGACGATGCCCAGGTTCACAGGCGCATTCCCCTCTTCACACAGTTGCCCGGCGACAGTACCCGGCGCCCGCCACCCCACCGTTCGTCGGGCACACCGCACCACCCGTTGAAGGTGAAACGAAGTGGGGAACATGAGCGTCCCTGGGGATGGTCCTGCTGGCACAGATGCCAGCGTTGGCGGCGTCACTACTACCAACTGCACTGTCACGGTCAGGCAGAACCAACCGGCAGGTACGCCACCCAATGCCCGGCAGGTGCAGGCGTCCGGCCTCTTCGTGGTCTACGTGGTCCGCCGCCCGTACGGGCCACACCGACCATGGCGCCCGCCCAATCCGCGCGGCACAGCCGGGAAGGCTTCGCGTCTCATTCTCAACCGGCCAGTTACTCCGATGGGTTGAAAATCATGTTTCCCACCCGGCGTGCCGGGAGCATGGGAGGGGCTGACGGCGGTGTGGTGGTTGGGTGTGCTCCCGGCGACACCCTCCCAGACACGAAAACAGGAGCCTGCTATGGCACGCGTGACCGCGGCACAGGCCGCAGCCGACCGGATGACTTTGCCGGCGCGGGCAGCTCAGGGAGCCGGCACCTGGCGTCCGCAATCGCACTAGCCTTGGCCGCCGGAACCGCCACCCTGTCACCACTGGCCGGATTGGCACACGCCCAAGGAGGGGCTCCGGAGATTCTCCGATTCCCCGCCCGGTCGTCCGACATCGTGGCCGACATGCTCGCCGGCCTCTTGCCCGACGAATGGCCCCTGCAGCGGGCCCTGGACGTCCTCGCCCGGCACCAGGTCTACGACAAGCTGCTGAAGCACCCCGAGGCCAAAGGCGCCTGGTACTTCACCCAGAAGCCGTCGCGTACCAGCGCCCGGCAGAGCGTCGACATCGCCACCGCGATCACCGGACGGATATCCGGCGAGCCCATCCCCCGCCTCGCCACCACCTGGCTGCCCGCCCTCGACAGCGAATGGGCGCTGGAACAGACCGTCAGCAACATCGGCGAGACCTTCGAGCACTACCTCGCCCGGACCGTCGGTGCGCTCGTCAACCCCATCAACATCCGGCTCGAAGAAGCCCACGCCGAGATCCGCCTGCCCGCCACCAGCGGCAGGCACCTGCGCCACGGCGTCCACACCCCGCAAGCCCTCGCGCGCCTCAACGCCGGCGGTACCTCCCGCCGGCGCGAGGTAAGAAGCGGGGTCGGCCGCCGACTTGGACACGACGGCAGCGGATCAACATACAGTGGCGGGCCGTTCGCTACGCAGCGACCGTGGTCGTCGCCGCCATCAACGAGTGGATATAAGTGGCCCCGCCGCGTACCCAGTCGCTAACCTCGGCACCCATGAACCAGCGGAAGCGGAAGAAGCTCTCCCGACACCTATTCGTAGCAGTCTTGATGGGCGACACCATCCGTGTGAAGGCGCTTCTGCGGGCTGGGACCGACCCGAACCGAGCGGACAGCGAGGGCGCCACTCCTCTGTATGTGGCATCCGTGAACGGAGAAGCGGAGATCGCCCGCCTGCTCCTGGCGGCCGGGGCCTCTCCGGACACCGAGAGCAGCGGACTCGGCTCGGAAGGCACGCCCCTGTGCGCAGCCGCATGCTGGGGACACACTGAAACGGTGCGCGAATTGTTGACGCGCGGCGCCGATCCGAACCTTCGTGAAGATCACGGCACGGGCCGCTCACCAATCAACTGGGCGATCGACGGCCCCCATCCCGAAACCGTCGCTCTCCTCACCACAGCGGGAGCAACCCCCGCGGGAACCACATAGCATCGCCGTTCGTCATCAGGGCTCCAGCCAGTTCGGCCGGCCTCCCCTGTTCGACGCAGGGACCTATCGAGGCCGTAATGTGGTCGAGCGGTGCTTCGTGCGGTTGAAGCAGTTCCGGGCCGTCGCCACCCGGTTCGACAAGCTCGCCGTCCGCTACCGTGCCGGCGTGGTCATCGGGTCGCTGATCCTGTGGCTGAGAGATGCCGGAGCCTGAGCGAACGAACAGGCGAGTGGGGCACAAGAGCCTGCCCTGGCGCCGCTCCGGATCTCCCGCCCGTGCCCGTCAACAAGCCTCAGCGGCAGTCAGCGTCTTTGCCTGACGGCGAGTCAGTCGCCAGATCTGAACTTCGCCGGTCTCGGCCGGGGCGAGGCGCTCGGCGGGGCGGCGGAGGTGCTCGGTAAAGCCGAGGCGGGCCGGGACGGCGCCGCTGGCAAGGTTGGCCGGGTCGTGGACGACCTCGACATAGTCGATGCCGGGAAGGCGGAAGGCCTGTTCGACCAGGGCGCGGGCGGTTCGGGTGGCCACGCCACGGCCGGTGGTGGCCGGGTGCAGCCAGTAGCCGATCTCGCGGCTGCTGTCCGAGGTGTCGTCACGCCGGAACAGTCCGCAGGCGCCGACGATGGCCCCGTCCAACACGATCGCGTAGGTGAACTCATCACCGCTCACCCAGCTCTCCGCGCGGCCGGCCAGGAAGTCGGCGGTCCTGGCCAGGCTGTGCTCAGCAACCCAGGGCATCCACGGGCGCAGATGCTCCAGCGACTCCTCAATGACCCGGAAGAGCTCCGGAAGGTCCGCCTCGCCGTTGAATGCGCGCAGCTTGAGGTCGTCCAGTTCGATCACCTGCTGTGGAAGGTCCATGCCGGGAGGATCGTATGCAGCAGCCACTGTAGGCAACGGGATTTTGAAACACGCTCCAGTGTGCCGATCATGGGTTTTCGACTGCTGACCAACCACTCCTGAACGTCGCAGGGGCCAACCATCGCTCGTCGTCACCCGACTGAGCCCGAGCGGTCGCACAGATGCACCCCGGCTGTTCTCGTCGCGCCGTACGCCATCGACCAGGGTCCTGGCGACGACGGGAAGTCCTACTGTTCGTGGTGAGCGGTGCCCGGGTGATCCGGGTGGCGCCTTTCCCTGCCGGAGGAAGTAGGCGCCCTCATTGACGCGGGACAGGCGCACGTCGCCTTTCGCGCGGAGGGGTGCGGACACTGATCCGCGCGGTGCGCGGGCCGTTCGTGAGCAGGAGGTTCAGTAGCCGATCGGCTCGTGTCAGCGCTCCGTCATGCTGAGCGCCTCACATGGCGGCTCGCCGTGCGGCGCGCCGAGGCGTCACGCAATTCGGTGCCCCTGGGCCGGAGTCGGTCCCCTCGTCGACTCGTACGTCCAGACGTTGCCGGTGTTACGGCCGCCGCGACGCATCACCGTGCCGAGGACGGCCGTGAGGTCGTCCTCGATCTCGGTCAGGAGGCCGGCACCGAAGACGCACAGAGACTCCTCCCAGGGGTGCCAGAAGGTGCCCATGCGCAGGTCACGGGTGAGGAGTTTGTAGTACTCGCCTTCCCAGCGGGCGGCGCCCGGCCACGTCGGCTGACCTGGGCCTCCGACGCGGGCCGGGTCGAAGCGGTATCCCTGATGCCACCAGCTGACCGAGAAGAGCGGCTCGTCGGGGCGGAGGCGGGCGCGCAGCCCACGTTCGACAACGGCCTGGAGGCGCTTGACCCGGTGGTCGTCGGGGAGGTTGCGCATCAGCCGGTGGATATGGCGAGTGTCGCTGATGTCGCCAACGTGCCAGGTGACGGAGTCCGGTGGCTCCTCGATGCCGGGGTAGTAGGTGTAGCTGGGCTTGAAGGCGAAGCGGGCCTCGAAGTCGTCGCAGAGCGCGTCGTGTTCCCGGTCGTCGGCAGCAAGCGGCCTTCGCTGCCCGCCCGGCGGTTCGTGCCGGGCCAGGTCCTCCAGCAGTGCCGACGACGCATCCGGATTGGCCGCCACCTTGGCGACGACCCGGACTCCGTGCCGGTCGACCATGGCGCGCAGCTGGGCTTCGGAGAGGCCCGGGTGCGGCGCGATGGACTTGACCACCTTCGCGTCCGGGTCGGCGGCCAGCGCGTCGCGGATCACAGCCGGCAGATCGCGTCGCTCAGCCAAGAGCATCCGCACGGCCGGATTCGGCGACTCTGCCAGCTCCTTGACCTCGGCGGGAGAGGCAACGGCGATTCGCGGCAGGAGGGTTGAGCCGATCTTGGTAGCGCCGGCCAAGTGGGTCAGCACGTCGAGCGGCACATGTGGGTTGTGTGCGAGCCTGCGCTGCACGTCGTGGCCACGGTCGGTGGCCAGCGCGCGGATCAGGGCGTCGTCGATCGCGGGATTCTCGGCGAGGTCGGCTCGAACACCGGGTCGGGGATCAACGGCGAGCCGTCCGCACACCTCCACCGGCAGGTCGCGCCGGGCGGCGAGCGCCCAGCGCAGCAGCATCGAAGGATGGTCGGCGAAGCCGACGACGGCTTCGGGCGGTGTGGCCGGATTCCACAGCGCCATCTGCTGCATCTCGTGCACGGTGGACTGGTGGGAGCCGTCGCAGGAGGCGCCGGACCGCAGATCGCAGTCGATCCGCGGGCACAGCGGATCGTGCACGAACGGCGTCTCTTCGCGGTCGCAGACCAGGCACCACTGCGCCGGAGGCAGCCCCCTTGCCGGTGATCAGTGCCGCCAGCACGGCCGGTGGCGTCGCTTCGTTGGCCGCCACCGCGCGGCGGACCTCGGCATGCGGATGCCCCGCAAGTCGGGCAGCCATTTCCGGCGTCGTCCACAACGCGAGCTCCGCGACGACCCGTACGTCCGAGTCGGCGGCGAGGGTCTCCACCACATCAGGCGGGAGGTCCGAGCAAGCGGCCAACTTCTCCCGGCGCTCGACGACTGGGTCTGCCGCGAAGAGGCGTGCCCACTCCGGGCTGCCGACACGCTCGCCTAGCAGGGCGAGCGCGGCGTGCGGCTGTGCCACGGGATCGACGTCGGCGGCGGTCAGCCGGCCCTCGTACGCAAGCCGCACAGCGGTCTCCTCAACGCTCGCGGCCAGCGCAACCGCCTGCGCATGGCTGAGGTCCGCGCGATCTGCGAGGTCCGCGGCAATGTCTGCGTCCGCGACGACGATCAGCCGGTCGACCAACTCGGACGGCAGGGCCACGTTGGCGGCGAGCCCGCACAGGACATGGTTCACAGGGACATCCTGCCGGGACCGTGATCGAATCGCTCGTGGATTTCGACGCGGCGATCTTTCAGCACGTGGGCTCGGTCGGGGTCGGCGGCATCACCGTCCGGTGCCGGCCGCCCACGATCCTTCTTCCTGCCTCGCTGGGGGCCCGCCGCCGTCCCTGTACGCGGTTGGGAGGAACTGTGCTTGCTGTGGCGGGAGTTGACCTCACGGTGTGGAGATCGCCGGTGCGCCGGATGAGGTCGACCGGCTGACCGCAGCGCTGAGCGGTGCGGCCGAGCTCAGGCCGGTGCGCATCTGACAGCAGGCCGAGTGTCCCGCCGGTGCGGGCCCGCAGTCGCACGGCGTGCACCCGCAGCGGCGGAGGAGATAGGCGCCGTTCCCGGCAGTCCCAACGGGCCCCGGTCGTATCGGTGTTCGCGCCCGCGACGGCGGGGCACGGGTCATAATCTGCTGGTGGAAACCGAACACGGGGTGCATCTGACCAGCCGGAACGGCCCGATACCGGAGCTCGATCCTCCGGTACCGCCCTGGCCGGTGTGGCGGGCGGATTTTCCCGTCACCGCCCCGGCCGGACACCCCTACCTGCTCGCCACGGTGCGGATGACTGTTCCCTCCGGCAGACACTGGCAGCGCCACCGGCTGGTCGAAAACCATGAACTGCACACCCGCCTCGTCCCCCTGCTGGGCACTTTGCCGCTGAGTCACTCCTTTCTGCAGGAGCCGCACGGCGGACAGCAATGCCGCTTCCACGACGTCGCCGTGAAGGTGTGGCAGGACAGCGACCCCGACCGCTGGCCCAACACCCTCTACCGCCGGCTCGCCGCCGAGGACGGACAACGCCGGGGACTCGGTGAAGTCACCGTCACCCTCCGCCTCGAAACCCGGGACGGACACGTCCACCAGGCAGCCCGGACCATCAGCGAATGCAACGTACGCGCCGACGGCCGCCTCATACTCGCCCAACTCCCCCACGACCCCCTGCCCACCAGTACCTGACCCTGCTCTCCGGCCTTGCCGGGGAATTGGGCCGTAGCTGCGTGGGAGGAAGGGCGGGCTCCCCGTCTTGGTGCACACCTTGGCGCAGACCCGGCCGGAT
This sequence comes from Streptomyces sp. NPDC060064, assembly GCF_042736455.1. Lineage (NCBI taxonomy): Bacteria > Bacillati > Actinomycetota > Actinomycetes > Kitasatosporales > Streptomycetaceae > Streptomyces > Streptomyces sp. NPDC060064. Next base: position 194,379 of record NZ_JBHWWF010000005.1, on the reverse strand, counting down.
TCAGCCGGGGCCGTGGGGCCCCTCGGGGACAGCTGCAGCGCACTTCTGAACAGGTCGGGTGAGCTGGACCGGGTCCTGGACGAGGCCCGGGCCGAGGAGTCCACACGGGATGCCATCCGTTACCCCACGACTACGCCACCCGCCCCGATCGCACACCACGCAGGACCAACTGACGTCACCGAGAAACGGGCCTGGCGGCAGACACGCGGCTACCAAGACCTCAAGGGCCATCTGGCATTACCCGGCAACTGGCCGTGCCGCTCGACAGCCCGTCCGGCGTCGTCCGTTGCTTCCTCATTGGCCGCTCAGGCACAGACTCCAGCGAGCGGGACCTGGCCTTCGCTACAGGATGCTGGTGCCCTGCGCGGAGTCGGACCCGTCGCCTACCGCACCTGTGCTCGGTCGGTCACGAACCAGTCGAGCGCCGCAGTCAGCTCCGCCGGCTTCTCCACCGGCAGTTCGTGGCCTGCGTCCACCATCCGGATCAGCGCGTCCGGGTAGTCCTTGGCCATCCGAAGCATCTGCGCGACGGGCAGCTGGATGTCGTGGTAGCCGTGCACCAACAGCGTGGGCGTGCGGATCTCGCCGACCCGGTCGAGGACGTCGAAGGCCCGCATGGCGGCGTAGCACGTCATGACCACCTCCTGCGACGTGGCCGAGGAGGCCCGGATGTACTCGCGAATCTCCTCGCGCGGGTAGCCGGGGGCAAAGGCCCGCTGGATGTTGGCGGCGACGAACAACTTGAACGGCACCAGCGTCGATGCCGCCATCAGCAGGCCCCTCCCCCGGCTGTAGGTCATCCGGCTGATCGAGTTCACCAGTACGAGGCGCTCGATCCGCTCGGGATGACCGAGGGCGAGGGTCTGCGCGATCATCCCGCCCATGGAGTGGCCGACGGGTATGAACCGGTCGACCTTCAGGTGGTCGAGGAGGGCAAGGACGTCCGCGGCCAGCTCTTCGATCGTCCGCGCCCCCGACCCGCTGCTCTCGCCGTGCCCGCGCAGGTCGAGCCGTATGACCCGCCGCTTCGGGGCGAAGTGTACCGTCTGGTGGTCCCAGCGGTGCCGGTTGGCCGTCCAGCCGTGGATGAACACCAGGGGCACGCCGTCACCGTCACGGGGGCCCTCGTCGTCGTACATCAGTGCTGCGCCGTCGAGAGCGAGCTGCGGCATGGGTCGTTGCCTCCTGAGGTGTGGTCGGGGTACGGCCGGATGCTGCCTCCGGCCGCCCCGGAAGACGTCCGTCACCGCCGCTTGCCGAGGAAGTCGAAATGTGCCCGAACACATCGAGGGCGGCGCCCCGGCCGAGGAACGTGTCGGGGTGACCGTAGCCGGGAATCTCGGTGTACGCCACGTCCAATTGCGGCTGCCGCTGGGCGAGTACCTCGTGGCAGAGTTTCTGGGAGTCCAGCCACAGCCCGTTGTCGCTACCTGCGAGCAGCAGGACGGGGGTGTCCGGTACGGCCGACCGCGTCCAGCACGTTGGGCGGCAGCGCCCCGTAACGGTGGTCTCCGTCGTGCTGGCGCGCCTACGCTCCGGGCCGGCTCGATCCGGCGCAGATGCGGCAGGATCCACAACGGCGCGGGGCCGAGCAGCTCCGCGAGCCGTTTGTGGGTGGCCTCGGACAGGTACTCGTGCACGAACAGCGAAACGCCGGTGTCCCACGCCGAGTTGTGTCGCTGACGCTGATCGATTTCGCCTGGGTCGTGGTCTGCTCCTGAGGCGTTCGCAGGAAGTCTGGCCGCCAGGGCCGCCGTGGGGCGACGGTAGTTGTAGTGGTTCTCCCAGTCGCGCAGCTCGTCGTTGAAGGCGCGATGATGACCCCGTCGAGGAGCCGGTAGAACTCTTCGGCATCGATCCGGTGGGAGCGTTCGACCTTGCCGTTCAAGTGAGCGGTGGAGCACAACGGTTGGCCCCACGCCCTGATCTGTGGGTCTCTGAACAGACCGTGACAGTGCTCGGATCTGACCGGGACAAGATATGGAAATGGCTTTGACCAGGCCGGACAACGTGCGGCTGTCCGGGACAGCCGTTTGTCATTGCCCTGCTCCGGCAACAGCAGAAGGCTCGTCGCTGACCGGTCAACCGATGAACCCTGCTGAACTGCGGGGCCGGACGCAGTCCAGCTGAATCGGATCTGAAGCGAGGAGAGTTCATGCGGTTCCACCAGACTGACCGCGGCACGCTGCGGGGGAAGATCAGCCTCATGGCGGCATCCGGAGTACTCGCGGGTGTCGGCTTGCTGGGAACGGCTGCGAGCACCCACGCTGTGGAGAGCGGGGCGTCAGGCGCCAGCGCCGTAACCTGCAGTGTCGGGGTCGGCCACACCGCGGTATGGGCGAGGTGCAGCGGCACCGGTTATGCCCGACTGAGCTACTGGTGCAAGACCACACCGTGGGGCGACACCTGGCAGCTGAAGCGCACGGGCTACGAACGAGTCAACGGCTCGCACACCATCAGTCGCGAGTGCGCGTACGAGGCAGCCAGCCCAAGCTGGGACGCGCGCTGACGACAGAGCAACCTGGCCAGGCTCTATGCCTGTCACGCTGCACCTCAGCCCGTACGATGAGCTCGACGGTGGGCCACGCACAGCTCGGGCCTACAACAAGGCGGACCCCAGCGGCGATAGCGCACTCAACGCCGACAAGCGGGGTGTGTCACCTGAAGGCCCCGATGTTCCGTGCCGCCCACTCGGCGAAGGTCCGGGGTGGGCGGCCGAGAACCTGCTCGACGTCGGGGCCGATCCGCTGCTCGGCGGGGTTGGGCTCGCCAAGGATGTCGAGGGTGGTCTCGACCACGGGCTCGGGCATGAACTTCAGCATCTGCGCGCGGGCCTCGTCCCGGGTCTGCTCGATGAATCGGATCGGCTCGCCGAGCGCGTCGCCGATGGCTTCGGCTCGCTGCCGGGGCGCGCTGAGGGCAGGCCCGGTCAACTCGTAGACCTGCCCGGCGTGACCGTCCTCGCTCAGGGCTGCGGCGGCGACATCGGCAATGTCGGCCGGGTCGATGGTCGGCAGGCCGATGTCACCGAACGGCGCGGCGATCGTCCGTCGGGCACGGACCGGCTCGACCCAGGCGTACGCGTTGGAGTCGAAGCCACCAGGCGGCATGATCGTCCAGTCCCATGCCCGACTGCCGGACGGCGTCCTCGAAGGACCGCCCCATGCCCCCATGGGATGCCGACTGCGGTCGGGTTGCAACTCCTTGGGAGGAGAGCAACACGACCCGTCCGACTCCGCCGGCTTTCGCGACGTCGAGGATGTCCTGCGGGCTCAACAGATACACACTCGACATGAGAGCTGATCGTCTGGTGGCGACGCTGCTGTTCCTGCAGACGCGCGACCGGGTGCCCCTGGCCGAGGTGTCAGCGGAACTCGAGGCGGCCGAACGGACCCGCCGTTGGCTTCCTCCTTCGCGGCAGGGTGCTGTGGGCCGGTTATCCGTGCCGGCGCAGGTCGTGGAAGAAGTCCTCGATGACGTGGAGCTGCCCGGAGCGGGCCGTCTCGTCGTAGACGTATTTGCCGACGGCGAGGTCGAGTACGCCGAGGCCGAAGGGTGAGAACACCAGTGGCCGGTCTGTGGGGGGTGTCACTCGTCCGGTCATGACGTCGTCAAGTGTGCCGTGGAGGAAGTCGCGGTTGCCGGTGAGCTGTTCGGCCAGGTGCGGAGAGGTGTTGGCTTTGAGGCAGTGTTCGACGTCGTCGACGATGTTGGTTGAGGCGAGGATGATCTCGGGTGCGAGGTCGCGCAGGGACACGTGCAGGACCAGGGGGTTGTGGTCGAACCAGGCCGGGTCGCTGATGTGCGGCTCGCCGGCGATGGTGGCGAAGACGACGAGGTCGCTGGAGCGGATCAGTTCCTCGGGGCTGTCGTGCACGGTGATCTGTCCGGCCGTGCCGGTCTGTTGGAGGTAGTCGCGGAAGCCGGCGGCGCTGTCGGGTGACAGGTCGTGGACGCCGGTCTCGTCGAAGGTCCAGCCGGTGCCGGTCAGGAAGGTGTGGATGTAGCGGGCGATCAGGCCCGTGCCGAAGAAACCGATGCGGGTGGGCCGTTGCCGGTTTCGGGTGAGGTGGTCGGCGGCGAGGGCAGCCGATGCGGCGGTGCGGGTGGCGCTGATGATGGAGCTTTCCAGGCAGGCGAAGGGGTAGCCGGTGTCGTGGTCGTTGAGGATCAGGACTGCGGAGGCCCTGGGAATGCCGGCCTGGACGTTGTCGGGGAAGCTGGAGATCCATTTGAGACCGTCCACCCGCACTTGCCCGCCGATCGAGGCGGGCAGCGCGATGATCCGGGAGGAGGGGCGGTCGGGGAAGCGCAGGAAGTAGGAGGGTGGGTTGACCGACTCTCCGGCGGCATGCAGCTGGTAGGTGGCCTCGACGAGGTCCACGATCTGCTTTTCCCGGTCCTGCAGGGCGTGCTGGACCTGGGCGCCGGAGATCACTGCGAACGGTGGCACGGTGTGCGGCTGGGACATGGCGGGCTCCATTGCGGTGGAACGGACGGTAGTCATCCGGCGCTTACCTCGGTCGTCGGCGGGCACTCGGACAGGCGCAGCGGCTCGGCCATCGCGACGAGTACCTCGCGTGGTCCTTGGAAGGCCTCCCTGCTGTGCGCGGTGCGCACATTGTCGACGAGCATGACGTCGCCGGCCTGCCACGGCTCGCGGGTGGTGTGGGCCGTATAGGTGTCGTTGAGGAGCTGGATGATGTCCGGGCCGATGGGGTCGCCGCCTCCGAAGTGAGTGTTGAAAGGCAGTCCCTCGGCGCCGTGGACGTCGATGAGGTATTCGCGGATTTCGGGTTCGATCGTCCATTCGTTGAGGAAGGCGATCTGGTTGAACCAGCAGCGGCGGCCGGTGACCGGGTGGGCCGTCACGGCGGGGCGGCGCTGGCGGGTGCGCAGGCTGCCGTCGGGTTGCCAGGCGAATTCGATGGCGCCTGCGCGGCAGTAGTCCTCGATGGCGGTCCGGTCGTCGGTGCCGAAGACCTCGGCGCAGGGGGCGCCGATCTCGTCGTTGTAGCTGCGGGTGAGCAGCCAGCCTTCCTGTTCGAACCGGTGGACCAGTTCGGGCGGCAGTGCCTCGAGCACGGTAGGGGCGTCGGCGATGGCGGTGGCTCCGCCGGTGGTGGGTGCGGTCACGCAGGCAAACAGCATGAGGCCGGGGGGATGAAGGGTGTAGCTGAGCTCATGGTGCATGCACATCGGCTGGTTCGGCGGCCAGGTCGAGGAGGAGTACACGCCCGGGGTGTAGGTCTGGCGGGGGGCGAATGCTTCCTTGTCGGTCATCAGGGCGGGGGCCAGGCGGCGGAGGACGGCGCCGGCCTGGTCCGCGTCGCGGAGCTGCAGGCCGCGGATGAGGAGCACGCCGTGTTCGGTGACGAGGGAGCGCAGGTTGTGGCGATGTTCGGCCGCCCAGCCTGGCGCGTCGTCGGGGGCGTCGGTGTGCAGGATCGCGGGTTTGCCGGGATGCAGGTCCACGTTGAGCAGGCACGCCGGGGTCGGGTACGGCACGGTGCTCTTCCTTTCGATGTGGTTCAGGAGGAGGCCAGTAGTTCGGTTGCGTGTCGCTGGGGTCTGTCGTCGACCAGTTGGGCGAGGTCGGCGAGGACCGGGTGGCCGGTGACGTCCTTGGGGGACACGGCGCGGTCCAGGGCAATCGCAAGCTTCACCGCCGACAGTGAGGTGCCGCCGCGGTCGAAGAAATGGTCCCGCCGTCCGATCCGGTCCTGCGCCATGCCGAGCACCGTCGCCCAGGCGGCCGCCAGCCGCTGTTCGGTCGGCGTGGCCGGCGGCTCGTGATCGTCCTCGCCGGTGCCGAGTTCCAGGGCGAGCGCGCACAGCTTCTTCTTGTCGATCTTGCTGTTGGCGGTCAGCGGCAGACTCTGACGCCAGTGGAAGGACGCCGGGACCATGTACGCGGGCAGTGAGACGGCCAAGCGGTCCTGCAGGATGCCGGGCTCGAGGGGCTGGGGGCTGCAGTAGAAGGCCGCCAGGTGCTTGCTCTGGTCGGCCCGTTCGACCACCACCACCGCGCCGTCGCGGACATCGGGGAGGCGCAGCAAGGTGTTCTCGATCTCGCCGATCTCGATCCGGAACCCGCGGATCTTGACCTGGGCATCGCGGCGGCCGAGGAACTCCAGCTTCCCCGAAGGGTGCCAGCGGCCGTAGTCGCCGCCGAGGTAGAGCCGCATGCCTTCGCGGTGCGGATCGGCCAGGTAGGCCGCCTGGGTGCGTTCGGGGTCGTTGATGTAGCCGCGGCCGACACAGACTCCGGAGAACGCGATCACGCCGGGGGCGCCGAGCGGTACAGGTGTGAGATGTTCGTCGACGACGTAGATGTGCACGTTGTTGACCGCGCGGCCGAGCAGGATCCGGTCCGGCACCCGGTCCATTACCTCGTGGTTGGTGTCGTCCGAGGTCTCCGTCAGCCCGTAGGCGTTGACCAGCCCGATCCCGGGCTGAGCGGTGAACCAGCGCTCGGCGAGCTCCTTCTTCAACGCCTCGCCGGTCACCGAGACGCACCGCAGATCGGGCAGCGTGCGGGGGTGCCGTTCGAGATCGGACAGAACGGCATCGAGATACGACGGCACGACCTGCAGCACCGCGACCCCACCGTCGATGATCTTGTCGAGGAAGCGGGGGACGTCCAGGATGACTTCCTGCTCGACCAGCAGGGTCCGCCCGCTCACCAGCAGCGCGGAAACCAGCTGCCACAGCGAGATGTCGAAGCACTGCGGCGCGGTCTGGGCCACCACCTGCCCCTCGCCGATCCCCAGATCGTCGATCTTGGCGTAGAGGTGGTTGAGCATGCCCGCGTGCTCACACATCGCCCCCTTCGGCTCGCCCGTGGAGCCGGAGGTGAAGTAGATGTAGGCGAGCTGGTCCGGGGCTACGTCGATGCCGGGATCACCGTCGGGATGGTCCTCCGCGTAGGCCGTGTCGACGAAGAGCCTCTGCACCTCGGGCAGCGAGTCGAGGGCCTGGTCGAGGGTGGTGGTGCTGCCGGGTTCGGTCAGCAGCAGGCCGCATTCGGCGCGGGCCAGTGTGGTCGCGATGCGCCCGGCCGGGAAGTGCGGCTCGACGGGCAGGTATGCGCCGCCGGCCTTGAAGACCGCGAGGACGGCGGCCAGCCAGTTGAGGTTGCGCTCGGTCACCACCGCGACGACGCCTTCGCGGCCAAGGCCGCGGGCCAGCAGGGCGTGTGCCAGCCGGTTGGCGCGGGCGTTGAGCTCGCGGTAGGTCCACTGCTTCTCGCCGTGCACGGCTGCGACGGCATCCGGATGTGCCCGCACCCGCTCCTCGAACAGCTCGTGCACCCGGCGGTCCGGCAACTCGCGGCGCGGTCCGGCCAGCCCCTCGAGCTGGAAGCGCAGTTCCTCGTCGGACAGCAGGCTCTGCCGCCCGTGCCCGGCATCAGGGTCGGCGGCGATCAGTGCGAGGGCGGTGAGGTGGTAGCCGGCGATCCTGGCGGCGCAGTCCGCGTCCAGCACGTCGGTGCGGTAGCGCAGCCGCAGCGCGAGTTGGTCGCCGTCCTGTGAGATTCCCACCTCCAGCACGGTGTCCTCGGCGAGGTCGCCGCCGCCTCCGGTGAGGTCGAGCACGGTTTCGAACGGCGCTTGGGTCAGGCCCAGTTCGCGCCTGAGGTCATCGACCGGGAAGTCCTTGTGCGCCAGCAGTTCCGAGGCGACCCGATGGGAGTTCAGCAGCAGCGCCCGCCACGAGTCAGGTGCGGTGGTCAACCGACACGGCAGCGGTCGGCTGGCGTCGGCGTCGGCGACGTAGCCGGTGGTGATCTCCTGCTCGCCGGACAGCGCCGAGAGCACCTTGGCATGCGCCGCCAGTAGTACCGAACTGAGCGGCAGTGCCAGCTCGTTCGCCAGTCGGTGCGACGCCGTCATGATCTCGTCGGGGACTGTCGTCTTGTACTCCCCCACGCCGTTCACGGGGTTGAGGGTCCAGCGTGGGGCGGGGGTGAAACCGCCGGCTGTCAGTACGCCGCGCCAGAACTCCCGGCCGGCCTCCATGCGAATCGGTTGCGTTCCCATTGGGTCTTTCCTCCGCTTGTTGCTGTTGCCGCGGTGTCAGTTGCCGGCTGCCGTGGCGGCGCATGTGTCGTTGCTGCCTTGGCGGGCCGGCAGATGAGCCTTGTTGTCCCGCATTTCCCGGGCCGGGTTTCCGCCCCACCCGGTGTGCTGGGGGATTTCCTCGCCCTTCATGAGGAAGGAGTCGGGGGCGAGCACAGCGCCGTCGCCGATCGTCACGCCGTAGTGGACGAAAGCACCGACCCCGAGGGTGCAGCCGGAGCCGATCGTGCTGCGGTCGGACTTGAAGGCACCGTCCTCCTGCGAGTGGCACTGGATCACGGTCCCCGCATTCAGCGTGCTGTCGTCGCCGATGGTGACGAGCGTCCGCTCCGGGAAGAAACAGCCATCGTCGAAGACCCGCTTGCCGAGCCGGACCCCCAGCAGCCGCCAGATCACGTTCTTGAAGGGGGTGCCGTTGAAGACCTCGACGTAATCGACCGAAGCCATCTTCCAGAAGCGTTCATGCCGCCAGAAGGCGGGCTCGTAGATCGAGCAGTACAGCGGTTTCAAGGCCTTGAATCCCGTGGCGGCCCGTTCGATCAGTGCGAAGTAGACGACGGTGAACAGGAGGGTAAGGACACCGGCCAGCGCGATCACCGACGCACCGAGCGAGGGGTAGAGGTCCGAGGCGCCCATGGCGATGAGGGTGATCACGAAGAGATGGACCCACCGCGCCAGCAGGTACAGCCCCGCGGTGCCGGCATTGTGCTTGTTCTTGGCGGCGAGGCGGCGGTGAAGCTCGTCGCCGCTCTCCAGGTGGTTGAACTTGTTGTCACGCTCGACCGTGCGCGGGATCTCGAAGCTGGGCGAGCCCAGCAGGCCGACGCCCTCCCGCACCGGTCCGTCGATCGGGACCATGACCTTCGTCGCGAGCAGGCAGTTGTCGCCGGTCTTGCCCTGCGAGGGATAGGCGACCCGGTTCCCGAGGAAGTTGCGGGGCCCGATCGACACCCGGGACACGCGGAAGGACGTGCTCGAGAAGTCGGCGTTCATGATGGACAGCCCGTCGGCGACCATGGTTCCGCTGCCGACGGAGCTCAGATACGGACTCTCGTGCTTCACTTCCGTGCCGAAGTTCGACCCGGTCTGCTCGACGCGGGACAGGTCGTATCCGAGGTAGCGCAGATAGTGGACGATGCTGGAGCTGTCCCCGAAGAGCGTGGCGAAGAACTTCCTGTTGGTCATGAGGGCGATCGCCCGCTGGATTCCGTAGTGGAAGCCGTACAGCGGATAGGCCTTGTCCGCCTTGATGGCGAGGTTCAGCACGCGCGGCACCGTGCCCACGACGAGGAGGCCGGCGAGCGCAGCGCCGAAGAAGAGCACGAAGGAGGCGGTCAGGGCGTCGAGGTAGAACGTCCAGCTCGTGAAAGCCGCAGGCTCCGGGTTCAGCAGCGCATGGAACTGTGGGACTTCGGCGCGCAGTACGCTCACGCCGCCCATCGCCAGCGGCAGGTACACAACCAGTGTGTTCAGCAGCTGCAGGATGCTGTAGACGGCCCTTTTGGAGGTGCCGCAGTCGGCGGGGTCGACTGCCCGGTAGTCCACCTCGGTCCGCTGCGCCGGGGACCCGTGCCGGCGCTCGCCGTCCGGCACGACCTGCCCGGCGTGCAGGGAAGAGGCGTGGCCCAGCTGGGCCCCGTCGCCCATCGAGGTCTCGATGTCGAGCACCGTGTGCTCGCTGACAAGCACGTCCTTGCCGAGGGTGACCGTGCCGGTCTGGATCAGGCCGGCGTGGGCGCGGTAGCAGGAGAAGAGCACGTCCTTGCGGACGACCGTGTCGTCACCGATGGTGAGCAGGTCGGTGCACACCGGAATCGCGCGGGAGAGGATGGTGACGCCTTTGCCGATCCGCGCGCCCAGTGCCCTCAGGTACAGCACGTAGAGCGGTGAACCGGCGAACAGGCGCAGGGGGCTGGTGCGGATCAGGGTCTTGACGACCCAGAAGCGCAGGTAGCCCAGGCTCCACACGGGGAACTCCCCGGCATTCCAGCGGCCGATGAGTACCCACTTCGCCAGGACTGGAAGAGTGCACAGTCCCAGGAAGCTCGCGCCGGCGAACAGGACCGACCGCAGATAGGCGTCGAGCAGACCGGAGCCGGCGGAGATCCACTCGCAGCCGCGGACGGCGACAAGGGCGGTGAGGTAGGAGTATCCGAGGAAGATCAGGAGCTGCAGCGTTCCGCAGAGGACATAGCGCAGCGTGCCGGCGGGTGCCGGCACCTCAGTCGGTACCTCGGCCGACGGCGGGGCCGGCGGCGGGACGGGGGCGGGCGCGGCGTCGGTGAGCGCGGTGGCCAGCGTTCGGATGGTGGGGTTTCGATAGATGTCCTTCATCGACACCGAGGGCAGGTCCGCCCGCTTTCTGACCCGGGCACAGAACTGGGCCATCACCAGGGAGTCGGCGCCCAGGTCATGGAAGAAGTGGCTGTCGAGGTGCACCTGCTCGACGTGCACGATGCCTGCCAGCACCTCGGCCAGGACGCTCTCGGTGCCGGTCGTCGGTCCGGTGTACCCGGCGTTGTGGATGGTCGAGATTTCAGCCGGATCGGCCGTCAGGACCTCGATGGATTTCCCTGGCACGTGAGCTCCTTGAGTGCGTTTCGATCAGCGTCGGTCAGTGCGGACGGATTCTTGAGTCCCGCCTCTCCAGTAGGCCCGGCCGGGGAGTTCCTGTCCTGCCCCTGGATTTCGGGGCTTGACGCAGCAAACCGGCCTTGGTAGCCGGCCGCTGCTGCCGGTCTTCGCCTTGTGTTTCCTTGCGTTCCGGTGCGTCGCCTGGCTTACGACCGCGTACACGGGCAGCCGTCTCACCGCGCGACAATCGCCCAGCGATAGCGCTGACAGCCCCTCCGGCCCGGGCGATCTGCCGAGCCGGAGTACGCCGGCAGGGAGGCCACGGCAGGCCGGGCACAGCCGTAGCCACGGTTCACCTGAAGCCGCAGATGACCCGGTGCCGGCGATCTTTCACCCCCGACCCAAGCACGACCAAAGCCGCCTATTCACGAGCCGGTGTGTGTGTCAAGTCCCGAATTTCGGTGGCATGACAGGACCGCCCCGATTCGGGCGTACTGGAGGTGTTCCGGCGAGTGACATCTCGCCGGCGAATTCTTCCCTGAGCCGCGCCGAGACGGATGAGCGGCATGCGGCGCTCCGCCACAGTTAGGAGGCGATCATGCCCGTCATATCCGTTCCGCAGGACTTCAACGAGGACGAGCTCTACGTCGACCTTGAGGGGATTTTCGGGCACCCGCTGTTCCTCAAGTGCGAGGGCTTCAATTTCGCCGGCTCGATCAAGCTCAAGGCCGCCACCGAGATGGTCGAGGCCGCCGAACGCGACGGCCTGCTGACCCCGGACTCGGTCCTGGTCGAGTCGTCCTCGGGCAACCTGGGTGTGGCCCTGAGCATGATCGCAGCCAGCAAGGGCTACCGGTTCCTGTGTGTGACCGACTCCCGCTGCAACCTGGCGACCAGGTTGATGATGGAGGCCCTGGGCAGCCAGGTCCACGTCATCACCGAGGCCGACCCGGCCGTCGGCTTCCTCGGCGCGCGCATCGACCACGTCCGCGCTCTGTGCGCCTCCGACGACCGCTATGTGTGGCTCAACCAGTACACCAACCCCAGCAACGGCATGGCCCACTACCGCAGGACCGCCCCGGCCATCGCCCGGCAGTTCCCGGACCTGGATGTGCTGTTCGTCGGGGCCGGCACCACCGGGACCCTGATGGGCTGCGCGCGCTACTTCCGCGAGTGGCACCGGCCGGTGCGCATCGTGGCCGTCGACAGCGTGGGCTCGGTGACCTTCGGGGGCGCCCCGGGCCGGCGGATGATTCCCGGCCTGGGCACGAGCAGGCGCCCCCCGCTGCTGGACGAGACCTACATCGACGATGTGGTGTGCGTGACGGAGGCCGACACCATCCAGACCTGTCACCGGCTGGCCAGGCGTGGGTTTCTGTTCGGGGGTTCCACCGGCACAGTGGTCAGCGGCGCGATGGACTGGCTGGCCCGGCAGGAGGGACGGGAGCTGACCTCGGTGGCCATCGCCCCGGATCTGGGTGAGCGATATCTGGAGACCATCTACCAGAGCAACTGGGTGCAGGACCTGTACGGCGAGGACGTCCTCGGCTCCCAGACGCTGACCACGGCATCCCAGGCGGCCTGACCCCCTTGCGGCAACCGCGCCGCGCCGCACCCGGGCGGTGTGAGCCGGTGCGGTGGCCGGGGCCGCTCCCAGGGGCGGCGGAGGTCTTCGGCGAGGGCGCGGGTGAGGCGGAGCTGGGTATGGGCAGCGGTGATCAGCTAGCGGGCAGCCTTTTTCGGCCAGCTCTCACTGCGGACTGAGCTGAATTCCGCAGAAGGCGTACATCCGTTGCCGCTACTGCAGCTGATGGAGACGGATGTCAGCTCCTGGATGAGTGAACGTCAGCGCAGAGGGCGACGACAGCCAATTCGCCGAGCGGTAGCTTCTGTCCGTACCGCGCTGACGCGGGCAGGTCTACCACGACCATGATCGCATCTGCGCACACCAAGAGAGGGTGACACCGACTCGACCGATGATGAGCGCGCCAGCCGCGCCAGGTGCCGCCCTAGACTCGAAGGGGGAACGACGAATGCGACCGAAGGCTTTAACGAGGACACTCGTCGGTGTCACTGCCGTCGTCGGAATTGCCGCCGGAAGCCTGGCGAGTGCGGGCGCCGGCTTCGCGGCGTCCGCGCCGACCTCGATGCCGGCGGCGAGCTCCGAGGCTGTCGTCCCGCTCGCGGTGGTCAACCTCGGCCTGAGTACGGCGCAGGCCAAGAACGTCCAGTGCTGGCTGAAGGCGAACTGGGGATACACCGGCGCGCTCGACGGGCAGCTGGGCACCAATAGCTGGAAGGCGTTCCAGCGCAACCTCAGGGCGTACTGGGGCTACACCGGCGCGATCGACGGAATCGTCGGAAGCGGCACGGTCAAGGCGTTGCAACGCCTGCTGAAGGACAGCTGGGGCTACACCGGCGCGATCGACGGGGACCCGGGACCGGGGACCCAGGCCGCGTTCAAGCGCTTCGCCAATGCCTGCAGCAGCTGGTGTTGAGCGACTCTCGATATGAGCGCGTGGGCTTGTTCTGTACGGTCTGACCTCGAAAAACGTCCCGAACGGTGTCACTCAGCCGGGAGTTCGGCAGGCGGAGACGGCGGTCCTGGCTGTGATCCTTCGTGCTGATCCAGAGCGCGGGTTTCACTGGCCCCAAGACCGCCGTCGGCCAGAAGCCGCCTATCAGGACGAGCCGCTATCGTGCAGCAGTGACCGGTACTGCACAGCCTCCACTGCTCTTCCTCGATGTCGACGGACCACTCATTCCCTTCGGAGCGACGCCGCAGCAGTACCCAAACGGCTATCCGACCTATCCGGTCCCCGAACCGCAGGACGCCAACGCGAATCCGTTGCTGGCCAGGATCAATCCGGCGCACGGGCCCCGGTTGGCGGCGCTGCCGTGCGATCTGGTCTGGGCCACGACGTGGATGGCCGACGCGAATGAACACATAACCCCGCGGATCGGCCTGCCACAGCTGGCATTGGTGATTTGGCCGGAGTCGTCCGACCAGGAAGGGCAGGACGAGCGAGACGGACTGCACTGGAAAACCCGCGCCCTCGTCGACTGGGCAGCCGGACGCTCATTCATATGGGTCGACGACGAGATCACCGACACCGATCGCGCCTGGGTATCCACGCACCATCCAGGACATGCTCTGCTCCATCGCGTCGACCCCCGCCAGGGCCTCACCGAATCGGACTTCGTCACTCTCGACGAGTGGTTGCGCAGGACTTAACAGGCACCCCGCCGCTCGGCGGCTTAAACCTGCCCGAGTCAGCTTGTCCGCGACACGCCGAACCCCCGAACTTCACAAGACTCTTCATCACCTTCTGTGAGCGGACCGGCGCGCTCGATGTTCCCGAGAACTGATTCAAGATCAGTTCGGTTGAGCAAGCCTGCTCGTGGACGCAGTCTGTTCCATAGGCGCGCCCGCAGAGTCCCTGCGGTCCGCGCTGACGGCGCGGTCCCACGCGGCTTCGGCACCGTCCACCTCGCCTCCGAACTCACCGCGACCGCCATGGGCTTGCCGTGAACCGTGCCGCGCGCGCCGACACCACGCGCCCCTTGATCCCGGCGGTCACGAGCATCGTCGTGAGCAGGATAGTCGCGGGCGGTCGCGGGCCCTTCACGGTTGCGCGGGGACGGCGGACAGGGATGGAGGTTCAGGCGACTGCGTGCCGGACGCGCCGCCGGTGACCGGCCCATTCGTCTCGTCCTTCTTCCAGGGGCCGACACCGAGCTTCCCCGTCGTGCCCAGGTCGAGCTCCGGGATCACCATCACCGGGTCGGCACCGGGCTTCTCCCACACCCTCACGTAGGGGGCGTTCACGGGATTGCCGACACCGGCTTCTACGGTGTTGCGCCAGACCAGACCGGCGTAGGCGCGCTCGCCGGGCTTCAAGACCAGCGGCTGTGGCACGCCGTCGGCTCCGGTGCCGGTGGCGACAGCGCTGCCGCCATGGAGGATCTTCACGCTGTTGACGGGCTTGTGGCCCTCGTCGAGGAGTTGGAGCTGCGGGTAGCCGTTGAGCCGGGTGGTTCGGGTGCCGCAGTTCTCCAGGTGGAGACTCACGACGCGGAGTCCCATGGCGGCATCGCCGTCATCGGCGTACACGCGCACTCCCGAGGGCGGGCAGGGGCCCCCTTGAGAGGGTGCTTCGTCGGCGGGGACGCTCCTCACCTCGGCGATCTGCACGCGTACATTGCCGCGTGGGTCCGAGGGAAGTCCGCCCATGGCGACGGTGCGCTTCACGGTCTGACCGGGCTTGACGGACGGCACTGTCTGCTTCGTACTTGTCAGCGCCTCTCCGGAATCCGACAGGAACTCGAAGGCGATCGTGTAGGTGAAGGGTTCGGTCTCGTGGTTGGTCACCTTGAACTCGGCGCAGGCACTGGCGCCGCCGCTCGAGCCGGTGATCTTTACTCCGTCCTTCTCCAGACCGGAAGGGTCTCCAGGCAGGGCCGAAGTGCCGGGCGCGCCCGGCGTGTCGGAGGCCTGAGGCCCGCAGGAGGACTTGCCGGGAAGATCCGGCGTGTCAGACCCCTGCGTCTGCTTCAAGCCGGCGCTCAGCGAATCGCCCTTCTGCGATCCGCAAGCCGTGAGCAGCAGGACGCCGGCGACGACGATGGGAAGGGTGAGGGAGTCGCTACGCATTCACCAAGTCGATCAGGACTAGACCACGCCAGGCCGTGACGGAAGCCACACTTCCAGTAACAAGCCGGTCACAGGCGAGCGAGCAGTGCGGACGGGAGCGTACGACCTTCCCCGCGATTGGGGCCAGGGCATGGTGGCGGTTCGACCTCGGGTTTCACGCGTGGGCAGAGCCGGAGCTGTTCAGCGATGCCCTCGGTGCGCATCGCAGTGTGGTAGTGCGTCCGGCCCGGCAGCACCGGACGGCGAACCCGCGTTCGGCCAGCAGCGGCCTGATCCCTCCGATTGCCCGGCCGATCGTGGAGGACCCGACCTGATGGATCACGCCGAGGGCCTCGTGGGTCAAACCGGTGCGCAAGTGGACCAGGGTGACCAGCAGTCGGTCGGTGAACACCAACTCGCATTTTGGGCCCAGCGCCGGCCTGGCGCCTCCCACCGCGGCGCGAGTTCGGTGACAAGCTCGCCAAGGTGTCCCGGCGACAGCCCGCAGAAGGCGTAATGGGACATGGCCGCGCGGGCCTGACCAAGGTTCACACCTCCACAACCTAGTGGGCCACCAGCACGTCACCGCCTGCGTGAAGACGCGGTCAGGCGGGCTGCCACAGCTCGACCCGATTGCCCTCAGGATCGGTGACCCAGCCGAATCGACCGACACCCTCCATGTCCTGCGTCTCTTTTGCCACGTCCGCTCCCTTGGCGCGCAATTGCGCGAGCATCGCATCCAGGTCGCGGACCCGGAAGTTGAGCATGGTCTGCTGGGCGCGGGACCCGAAGTAGTCGGTCTCGGACTCGAACGTCGCGAACACCGTCATCCCGGCTCCCTGACGCCACAGGCCCAACTCATCGGCGTCCAGGCCCAGGCATTCGCGATACCACGCGCCCAGGGCGGTTGGGTTGGCGGCCCGCATGAAGTATCCACCGATTCCAAGCACACGTTCCATGCCGCTATCTTGCCAGGACGGCGATCGGGCGTGGTGGCACCACACCATCGCCCGCTTCACACCCCGCCGTCTCAATCGCGGGGGAACTCGATACCGATGAGAACCGGTTCGTCCCCGAGCTCGCCAAGATCCCGCGCGAACCTGGCGGGAGCTGACCTCGGTGACCATCGGCCCCGGATCTGAGTGAGCGGTACCTGGAGACCATCTACCGGACCAACTGAGTGCAGCGTCTGCACGGCGAGGACGTCTTCGGCTCCCAGGCGCTGACCACCGCATCCCGGGCAGCTGCCCCCCGGACACGGTGAAGCCCTCGCACATCGCAAAGACCGAGCGGCACAGGCCCATCTGACGACGTGCCGGTTGTCCCTCGCACGGGACGTGGGTGTCCCGGTCCTCACTGACCTGTGCCACCCGTCGCCTCCCCCGGGTGGGGGAGGTGGATGCGTCCGGCGGAGGATGTGACCCGGCGGGTAAGGCCGGAGGCTGGGATTCCTGCTGATGGAAGGGGAGTTCGGGTGGAGCGCTGGGATCGGGTCGGGCGGAGCGCGGCGTATGGGGCGGCGCTGGCGTTGTCGCCGTACTTGCTGATCAAAGTCTCGTGGGTGGTCGGCGCGCTGATGGGCGTGCTGCCGATCGGTGATGGGTTCGGCTTGGCGGAGTGGGTGGTGCTCAACACCGTCACGGTTGGTATGGCAGTGATCGGGATCGCACTGGCGCTCGCTTTGGTGCGGCCGTGGGGGATGCGGATACCGGGGGTGCTGGTCGCGTTCTGTTCCTGGGCGGGATCGGGGTTCCTCGTCTCGGTGCTGCCTTTCGTTCTGTTCAGTGCGCTCCGGGGCGGCGGCTCGCAGGAGGGCGGGGGCAGCGACGATCCGGCCATGCCGGTCTGGGAGGCGGTGCTGGTCCAGTTCAGCTTCGTGGGGATGGGGCTGGGGTTGGCTCTTGCGGTCCCGGTGTATCTGCGGCGCCGCTGGCCGGATGCGTTCATCGGGCGCGTCGGTGACGGTCCCCGTACGGTGCCGCCGTGGGCGGCTGTCGTCGGTGCCGCGGTCGGACTGGTCTGGATCTACTGGGCGGTCGGCGGCACGTTGGGAATTGCCCACCCGGCCGAGCGGAACACCGACGGGTACGTGTTGGCAGCTGTTTGGGGGTTCTGGGCACTCGCCGGAGCCGCCGCCATCTGGATGGGCGCCGGGGCACGTCCTGCCCGGTTGCCGCGCTGGCTCCCACTGGCGTTCGGGTGGGTGGGGTCGGGCTCACTGTTCGCGTGGAGCGCCTGGAAGCTGCCCCTCATGCTGTATGTAGCGATGACGGATCCGGCCGATGTCACGCCGCCGGAGAACCCCACCGTCGCGGTGGCGGTGCATCTCTGCGCTGTGGTGGCAGGCGCGGCGATGATGCGGACCCTCGTCCGCACGCGTATCCGCGACGCCGAGTCCCCTGCCCCTGCCCCTGCCCCTGCCCCTGCCCGAGGTTGCCATTCGACTCGAGGGCTCTGAGTGCCTTAGACGGGCGAAGGCCGCCCCCTGAAGCACCGGTCGAGGGTGAGATGATCTTGATGTGGCTGGTGTGATCACGGCCTCGGAGCCGTCTTGGACATCCCCGTTCACCGGGCTGAGCCCGCGCCTGTTCGGCAGGCTGGTGGCCATGCTGCGGCGGGAGGGTACGGACGCGGTCCGCAAAGGGCCGGCCGTGGAGCCTTCCGCTGGAGGACCGGGCTCTGTTGGTCGCGGCCCACTGGCGCACAAAACTTGACGATGCGCCAGATCGCCCCGCAGTTCGGGGTGTCCAAGTCAGCAGCGGCACACCTCCGGGGCCGTGTCCGACGGATCACGCTGGGTTCTCGTCGCCTGGCACGGCGTCTCGCTGCCTCGATTGCCGTACTGTCGCGCCCTGTCCCTAGTCGGTGGCCCTGTGCGAGGGTGACGCGCATGGGTACGACTCTGGACGGGCGCCGAATTCCGCCCCCGCACGCCGATGAACGCGCCATGCTGGAAAGCTGGTTGGAGTTTCACCGTGCCACGCTCACGCTGAAGTGCGAGGGACTCGACGACCATCAGCTACGCCTGGCTTCGGCTGCACCGTCGCCGATGACGCTGTTGGGTCTGGTCCAGCACATGGCGGAGGTTGAACGCAACTGGTTCCAGCGGGTGTTCGCCAGACAGGATGTGCCACAGGTGTACGCGGAGGGGAAGGGGGATGGTTTCGCGCTCGCCCCAGACCGCGGGATCGACGAAGCTCTGGCCGTCTGGCGAGCAGAAGTCGCACGGAGTCGCGAGCTGATCGCCACCTCCTCACTTGACGACTCCGGCAAGCTCTCGGACCAGGAGGCCCGGCTCGTCGGGGACCAGGAGCTTTCGCTGCGCTGGATCCTGGTCCACATGATCGAGGAGTACGCGCGCCACAACGGCCATGCGGACCTGCTCCGGGAGCGTATCGACGGTGCCACGGGCGCCTGATGGCTGACAGGCAGATTCAGGGCGGAGCCATAGCCGGATCGCTGCGATGGTGACGGTGCCGTGGTAGGCGTAGGCGCGCTTGTCATACCGAGTTGCCACGGTATGGAAGCCCTTGAGATTGTTAATCGTCCGCTCGACTTCGTTCCTGCGTTTGTACGCAGCCGGTCGAAGCCGGGCGGGCGATCACCGACAGAGCCACGGGCCAGGCGGTGTCGGGTTTGGTCCTTCTTCTCCGGGACGGCGCGGATCTGGCGTCTCCGCAGGTAGGAGCGTATGCGGCGAGAGGCGTACGCCTTGTCCCCCGCTGATCGCGTCCGGTCGGGTGCGGGGGGCCGCCGCCCTGACGGGACACGCGGATCCGCTCGACGACGACCTCGAAGACGGCGCCGTCGTGGGTCTGTCCCGGCGTGACGAGCAGGGCCAGTGGGCGCAGTCCGCCCTCGCAGACCAGGTGGCTTTGCTGGCCAGGCCGCTCGCGCGAGCGCCCGAGTCCCTCGTCCTCGCGGTGCTGGGCCGGGGCCCCTTTTTTGCCCCGCCTGCCGGGGCGGTCTTGCGGGCGTCGGCGGCGTGCTGGTGAGCGCGGCAGGAGGTGGAGTCCACGCCGACCTGGCTCAAGTCCAGCCGCCCCTCGGCCTCCGCATCGGCCTGGATCGCAGCACGTTCCGATCCCAGGTGGCGCCGACCAGCGCCGATGACGGCCGGGCGGCGGGCCGGGCGAGGCCCGTGGCGATTACCCGGTCCGGAGCGGTGTCACGGCTCTGGCGTGCCGCTGCTTACTGGGCCGGGCCGAGGTGGGGACTCGGCCCGGCCCAGTAGGCAGCGGTCGTGCAGCGCGGCGTATGCCGGGGACGAACGGGCGCCGGGTCGCCTTCTTGGCGGATTCTCGCTCGGGCAGCCGGGCGTCACAGTCCCAGGGAGATGGCCAGTCGGGTGAGTTCGGCCGTGCTGTTGATGTTGAGCTTGGCCCGGATACGGCGGAGATAGGCGTCGACCGTGTGCTTGGAGAGCCCCATGTGGCGGGCCGTTTGCAGGTAGGTGCGCCCTGCGGCGATATGTCGCAGTGTCTCCCGCTCACGCGGGGCCAGCGTAGGTGTGGGGGCTTCGATGTACGGCGTGGTGAGTGTGAGGCTCATGGGATTTCCTCCGACGGATCGGCTCGGTCATCACTGCTCACACCCTCGGAAGCAGGGGACATATGCCTGAATACGGCTATTTGTCCGCTTTCAAAAAGCGTGCCCGGGCAACTTCATGACGGTGTCCGCCGACTGTCACAGGCCTGTCACAGGGCACGCCCACAGGCGCGCCGTGCACGATCACTTTCCGAAGACCCCCTTTTCCGCCTCCGCCGGCGGGGGCGGGCGGGCCGGGCCGTCATTTGAGCCGCCGGTCACCTCCTCTGGCATCGCCGGCGGCCGGGGCCTGGGGCAGGGCCCCTCCTGACAGCGTTGGATTGGTGCTCCGTGCCCCTCGGGATCATGCTTGTCAGGAGGGCCCCGGCCGTGCAGGTTCCCGAAGGGCGAGATGAGCGGCGATGGAGCGACTTCCCACCCCTCCTGGTGAGCGGCCGGACGAGTCGGACGCCTCCCCCGAGTCGGCATACACGGCCACGGCCACCGTCAATGAGCAGGGCATCGTGACGGGGTGGAGCGAGGGTGCCCAGCGGCTGCTCGGCTACGTGCCCTCGGAGGTCGTGGGGCAGACCGCCGCCCGGCTGCTCGCCGATGACGTCGGCGAGACTGCCCGGCGGGATGCGGCCGGGCGGGAGAGGTGGAGCGGCACCGTGGCGCTGCGGCACCGGGACGGCCACCGGCTGGAGCTGGGACTGCTCGCGCATCGCCGGACGACGGACGGCCCGGTCACCGAGTGGCTCGTGGTGTCCGCCGTGGTGGGCAAGCCCCGCACGCCCGGGAGCGAAGCGCTGAGGGAATGGACGTTCACCCAGTCCCCCGACATCCTGGCGATCTTCGATGCGGACCTGCGGCTGGTACGGGCGAACACCGGCATGGAGCGCGCACTTTCCCTCACGGAGGCCGAGATGCTCGGGCTGCACCTGCCGGAAATCGCGCCGTATCCCGTGAGCGACGAGGCCGAGAACAAGATGCGCCTGGCGCTGGAGACCGGCGAGCCGCAGTACGTGGAGGCCTACATCCGCCCCACGGGTGTCAGCCCGGATCGCGGCTGGTCGACCTCCCTCGCCCCGCTGAAGGACCCCGACGGCCGGGTGCGCGCAGTGTGCCTGGCGGCGCACTCCAGGTCCGGGGAGTACGTCGCCCGGCAGCAGATGCTCCTGCTGAACGACGCCGGCGCCCGCATCGGCACGACCCTGGACATCGCACGCACCGCGCAGGAACTGGCCGACGTCGCCGTCCCCCGGCTCGCGGACTTCGCAGCCGTCGACCTGCTCGACCTGCCCCAGCACGGCGACCAGCCACCCTCCGCCCCTCCGGCAGGGCCCATCACCATGTGCCGCACCGCTGTGCGGTCGGCCCTCGAAGGGAGCCCGGAGTCCCTGGCCGCGGTGGGCGAGACGACCACCTACCCGGCGCTCTCACCGGTGGCCGAGTGCCTGGCCCAAGGCCGTAGCGCCCTGTACGAGGTGACCGACCCCGCCATCGCCCGGTGGGCGGCCCAGGACCCCGGAGCCGCCTGGATCCGCGAGGTGGGCACACACTCGGTGATGGTGGTGCCGATGCGCACCCGCGGCATCACGCTCGGCGTGGCCTTCTTCAGCCGTCACCAGCGCCGGGAGCCCTTCGAACCGGACGACCTGCTGCTGGCCGAGGAGCTCACAGCCAGAGCGGCGGTCAGCATCCACAACGCCCGCCGGTACACCCGCGAGCGCACCACCACCATGACCCTGCAGCGCAGCCTGCTCCCGCATACGCTGCCCGACCAGGCGGCACTCGAGATCGCCTCCCGCTACCTGCCCGCCGGTACCCAGGCCGGCGTGGGCGGCGACTGGTTCGACGTGATCCCGCTGTCCGGCGCGCGGGTGGCCCTCGTCGTGGGCGATGTGGTCGGCCACGGCATCCGCGCCTCCGCCACCATGGGCCGGCTGCGCACCGCGGTGCGCACCCTGGCCGACGTCGAGCTGCCGCCCGACGAGCTGCTCACCCACCTCGACGACCTCGTCATCCACCTGTCCGCCGACGAGGGCGGCACGGAAGGCGCCGCCGAAACCGCCGGAGGCATCGGCACCACCTGCCTGTACGCGGTCTACGACCCGGTCTCCCGCCGCTGCACCCTCGCCCGGGCCGGCCACCCCCCGCCCGCCGTGGTCACCCCGGACGGCGCCGTCTACTTCCTCGACGTCCCGGCCGGCCCGCCGCTGGGCCTGGGCGGCCTGCCCTTCGAGACCATGGAGACCGAACTGCCCGAGGGCAGCCTCATCGCCCTTTACACCGACGGTCTGCTCGAACCCCGCCACCACGACATCGACGAAGCCCTGGACAAGATGTTCGCAGCCCTCGCTCACCCCGCCCCGACGCTGGACACGGTCTGCGACAGGGTCCTGACGGCCATGCTGACCCATCGCCCCGATGACGACATCGCCCTGCTCATCGCCCGCACCCGGGTCCTCCACGCCGACCGGGTCGCCGCCTGGGACCTGGTCTCCGACCCCGCCATCGTCGCCCAGGCCCGCAAGAACGCCACCGACCAACTCGCTGCCTGGGGACTGGACGACGCCGTCTTCATCACCGAACTGACGGTCAGCGAACTGGTCACCAATGCCATCCGGTACGGCCGACCGCCCATCCAGCTACGGCTCATTCACGCGGACAGCACCCTGATCTGCGAGGTCTACGACTCGAGTAATACCGCCCCGCACATGCGACGCGCCCGGACCTTCGACGAAGGAGGGCGGGGCCTGCTGCTGGTCGCCCAGCTCGCCCAGCGCTGGGGCACCCGGCACGCCCCCATCGGCAAGACCGTCTGGGCCGAGCAATCCCTTTCCGGGGGCTGAGGACCATCCAGGCGCGATCAGACGGCACCCGCAGCGGGAGGGTCCGCGTGAGGGGGCCTGGTCGTCGGCTTCTCGGTCGGCGTCCGTTGGCGACGCGTCAGGAGGGGAAGTCCTTTCCCATCAGCGCGGCCCAGTCGCCGGCGAGGTACTGCCGTTTCCAGGCGTCGATCTCGTGTGCCGACATCTTGTATTTCTTGGCGGCCTCGGCGTTTGTCGTGGGTCCGTGCAGTACGACCATCACGATCCGTACCTTGTCCGCCAGCGTGAGCTTTTCCTTCGGCTTGTCCGGCAGGTCCTCGAACCGGGTACAGCCGTGCGTGCCGGGCTTGCCGGGCTCTCCCGGCTGGCCGGGGGCGCCGCCCTTGCCGCTATCGCCACCCTTGCCGCCGTCACCGCCGTTGCCACAGTCCGCGCCGCCGACGAGGTGAGCGACCTTGGCCCGGTGGCCGAGACCTGTCGCGGCGTTGTGCGGTGCATGTGCGGCGCAGGCGACGCCGGCGGCAAAAGCCAGTGAGGCCGGCGCCAGGATGAAGCGACGTTGCCAGAAACTTCTGGGCATGGGAAGTCCTTAAGAATTGGTCCCGGTCCGGGAGGTCTTCGGGGGGCCGGAGCCCGACGGGGTGGAGGCCTCGGGCCTCCACCCCGTCGGGGTGAGCCGTGGCGGCCCGGACGGAGTGGGCCGTCCGGGCCGCGGGGTGTGACGGTCGGGAGAAGCCGCCGTCTTAGGTGGCGTCGCCGCCTGCGCCGCCGGCGCCGCCCACGACACCACCAGCACCGCCGTCACCACCAGTGCCGCCCTGCGTGGTGCCGGCTCCGCCCTTGCCGCCGTCACCGCCCACGACACCACCGGCACCGCCGTCACCACCAGTGCCGCCCGTGTCGCCCTTACCGCCCGTACCACCGGCGCCGCCTACGACACCACCGGGACCGCCGTCACCACCAGTGCCGCCCGTCTTCTTCGGGGCGTCCTTCGGGGCGTCCTTCGGGGCGTCCTTCGGAGCGTCCTTGGGGTCATCCTTCGGAGCGTCCTTGGGAGCGTCCTTCGGGTCGTCCTTCTTGTTGTCGTGCTTGTTGTCCTTCTTGTTGTCGTGCTTGTTGTCCTTCTTGTTGTCGTGCTTGTTGTCGTGCTTGTTGTCGTGCTTGTTGTCGTGCTTTTCCACGTGAGCGACGAGGCTCACCGCCGGCGAGGCCGGCATCGGGGCCGCCATCGCGGAAGAGGCCGGCAGGATGGCGACCCCGGCCATGAAAGCGCCCGAGGCAAAAAACGCGGCAAAGCGCAGGTTCCGACGCTTGGGACGGGCATCGCTGTGGGTGGGAACGTTACGAGTCATGGTTTTCTCCTATTGATATAGAATGGATTCTTTTTAAAGGGGAAGATCCTAGTAAGGACTTCCGCCTTACCGTGCTGCCTCGTTTTCCCTTCCGGTGAGGCCGCACTTCAAGTAGGCCCGGGCGACGCAGCGCGGTCACGTTCCGATAAGTCGTGGCTTGACGCAGCCGTAGGCGTCGGGTAAAAGCGCGCAAAAGGTCGGCCGATGGGCAGCGGTCGGCCATTCTCCGACCCCACATCGGCCGGCCCGGCAACACGCGCACCGTGACAGCCCACCCCGCGCGGCGAGGCCCATCGACAGCCGCATCCGTATGACGGCACACCACCGCTCACCTCGGCGGCCCGCGAGCGCCGCTGCCGCGCCCTGCGAAGCCGCACGCAGCCGCCCCACTCGGCGCGAGCACCACACGATGCATACGGCAGCCCTGCCGCGCGGGCACCTGCGCCATGCTCCAACTGCCCTCCTCCTGCGACGGTTTCACGCAGCCGAGCTTCCAGGACGGAGGGTTCTGACACCGCGTCACAAGCGGGGCCCGTCTATCGCCGCGCCCTACCTGCACCCATCCGCAGCGCGAGGACGAGGCCACGGCCGCGCGGGGACGCGGGCGCACGCCGGACCGTCCCCCTAGGCCGTGTCCGCGAGAACGAAACCGTCATGGCAGTCAGAGCCCCCGGCCTGAACGACTGCGCGAGGGCCTCGGTGCGGCGACAAGGCCACGGGCATCGGCCGCCCAGGCCTGAAGTGCTCCCGGCCATGGCCTCGCCGAAGAGGGGCGAGGTGCCTCACTGCGGCAGCCTTGCCTGCACCTCGCGTCGGTTTGGTTCCGCTTGTGGTCCGCGCAGCTGATCGCGCGGCCTGCGTCGTCGGCGTGGATGCAGTAGTCCTGTTTTGTCATGGCCGTTGCAGATGCCGGCGAGCGCCGGTAGCACGTCGCCCTCGCCGAGGACCAGCGCCCCGCCCGTGCAGTCGTCAACGCGGCCAGTGCTTTTTACGGGCAATTACCCGATGTCTTCGACTGCGTCAAGCCACGACTTGTCGGAGCGTGACCAGGCTGCGCTGCTCGGGCCTACTGGAAGTGCGGGCCCACCGGAAAGGAAACGGGCGGCACATCCGTGCTACCTACCGAATTCCCGGGCCACACGTCATGAATCCGCCCAGAGGAACCGAGTTCTTGCTCATTCCCACATTGGTGAGAGCACGCAAAAGAGGGACATAGATTTTTATGAATGACACCATCTGGACGCGTCGTCTGGCCGTTGTCGCCACCTCCGCCCTCCTGGGCGTCGGCGGTGTCCTGATACCGGCTTCCGCAGCGTTTGCAGCGCCGACAGCGCAAAGCGTGGCGAAATCGGCAGTCACCACAGACCGCAAGGACCACAAGGAGCAAAAAGGCCACAAGGATAAAAAGGACCATAAGAAGGACCACAAGGGTCACGACGATCTTTGCCGTCCCGGTGATGGCGGAAACGGCGGGAACGGCGGCAACGGCACGGGCACCGACGGCACTGTCTGTACGGCGCCGGGCGGTGCCGGCACTGGAGGCGCCGGCGGTCGCGGCGGCAACGGCCGCTGCGGCGGCAACAGCGGCAAGGCCGGCCGTGGTGGCGCCGGCAGCGGCGGCAAGGGCGGTCCCCCGTGTCCCGACGCGCCCAAGCCGCCCAAGGACGACACCGGCAGCTCCTCCGCTCAGGACGCGCCCAAGCCGCCCGCGCCGCCCGCCCCACCCGAGCCGCCCAAGGACGACACCGGTAGCTCCTCTGCTCAGGACGCGCCCAAGCCGGCCGGGGATGTCATCGTCAAGTGACGTGGGAAGACACCGGAGGTAGATGACGTACCAAGGCTTGTGAAGCGCTCGAGTCGTGGGGGGGGGGGCCCGCGGGGGGGGGGGGGCCCGGGCGGGGCCGGCCCCCCCCCCCCCACCCCCCCCCCCCCCCCCCCCCCCCCCCCACCCA
>NZ_JBHWWF010000005.1:109256-168416 GCF_042736455.1 Streptomyces sp. NPDC060064 | reverse complement strand
CTAACAATGGTTTGTGACGCGCTGGTGTGGTGCCCCACCGCGCCTGCGGTGGGGCACGAACCTGTACGCGTTCCGCCCCGGCCACGAGCAAACCGCCAGGTCCGCTGACCGCACAGAAGCTCAGATGGCACACGTGCGCCGCACCGACCCCGGCACAGGGCACAAACGAGGCCCCAGGCGGCGCGTGGCAGTGCGCCACCCTCAAGGCGCCGCTGGACTACGCCAAGCCGGACGGCGAGACGATCAACGTCGCTCTGATCCGCGCCAAGGCCAAGGACCAGGACCAGCGCATCGGCTCGCTGCTATTCAACTTCGGCGGCCCCGGCGCCTCCGGCGTCTCCATACTCCCCAGCCTCGGCAAGGAGTTCCAGACGCTGAACTCGCGCTATGACCTGGTCAGCTTCGACCCGCGCGGCGTCGGCGAGAGCTCGGGCGTGACATGCCTCAGCGACAAGGAGATCGACGCCTACTACGCGGGTGACGGCTCGCCAAACGACGCCACCAGGCTGAAGGACGCGGCCGATTTCGGCAAGAAGTACATCCAGGGCTGCGAGCGGAACTCCGGCAAGGTCCTTTCGCACGTAGACACCGTGAGCGCCGCGCGTGACATGGACCTCATGCGTGAGGTCCTCGGCGACAAGAAGCTGTACTACTTCGGCATGTCGTACGGCACCGAGCTGGGCGGCGTGTACGCCCACCTCTTCCCCAAGAACGTGGGCCGTTCAGTCCTGGACGCCGTGGTCGACCCGCCCCAGGACCCGCTGCAGGAAACCCTCGGCCAAGCGAAGGGCTTCCAGCTCGCGCTGAACAACTACATGAAGGACTGCGCCGCCACCAAGGGCACCACATGTCCCACCGGCAAGGGCGGGGACGAGGGCAATCAGAAGCTCGCCGCCCTGCTGAAGAAGATCGACAAGCGGCCGCTGCCCACCCAGGACGGCCGCAAGCTCACCTCGGACCTGGCGTTCACCGGCATCATGTCAGCGCTCTACTCCACGGCGTACTGGCCCACGCTGACGACCGCGCTGGACGAGGCGCTGGTCCTCGGCCAGGGCAACGAGCTGCTGGCGCTCGCCGACGCCTACAACGGCCGCGACGAACAGGGCCGCTACACCAACGCCGACAACGCGAGCATCGCCATCAGCTGCGCGGACCAGAAGCAGCGCTACACAGACGGCGACGTGCAGGCAAATCTGCCGCAGTTCCGCAAAGCCTTGCCCTTCTTCGGCGAGGCCATGGCCGGGAGCATCACCAGCTGCACCGGCTGGCCGGTCACCGGCAAGACCGACAAACCACAAGTCAGCGCCAAGGGCTCGGCGCCGATCCTCGTCATCGGCAACACCGGCGACCCGGCCACCCCCTACGAGGGAGCACACAAGATGGCACAGGAGCTGGGCGACGGCGTGGGCGTCGAAATCACCCTTACCGGCCAGGGCCACGGCGGCTACGACAGCGGCAAACAGTTGCCTGAAGAAGGCCGTGGATCGCTACCTGCTGGAAGGCAAAGTCCCGGCACCCAACACCACCTGCTCATAACAACGGCCCGACACCACACACTCCGGGCCCAGGGCAAGACCGCGTTCCCACACTCCGCACCCCGCGCCAAGGACCGGTCCCATGCCCGGGCATCGACTCAATGGTCTGGGCTCACTCGCGACAGGCCGGCTGCCGAGAAGTGCATACAGGCAGGGCAACACGACGAGACCCAGCATGCTCCGCCGGACAGAACCTAACCGGGCGGACGGCCGAAGACCGGCCGCGCCCAGACAGGCGGATCCGGGGCCGGCCCGGGGTGCTGCACGGCTTCGACAACCCTGGGGTCCACCTGTGTCGGCGGATGCGCACCCTTGCCGACGCCGCTCGCAGTGGCACGCAGAGCCGCCACGAACTCCAGGCATGAGCCGTACCGGTCCTCGGGAGTCTTCGCCAGGGCCTTTGCCAGAACGTCGTCCATCGCCGACGGGATCCCCGGCCGTTTCTCGCTCAGGGCAGGTGGCTGATCGTACTGATGCGCCCACAGCAGCGCCATGTCCTCATCCCGCTGGAAAGGCGGCCCACCCGCGAGGGTTTCGTAGACAACGCAGGCAAGGCTATAAAGATCGCACCTGCCATCCACCGGGCGTCCTGAAATCTGCTCCGGTGCCACATAGTCGAGCGTGCCGACGAACTCGCCCACCTCAGTGAACCCGGTCAGCGACAACGACTTCTTCGTCAGCCCGAAATCCGTGAGATAGACATGCTCAGGGTGATCACTGTCGGTGCCCCCGGCAACCAGAATATTGCCGGGCTTGACATCCCGGTGCACCAAATCATGCTCATGGGCCGCATCAAGTGCCGACGCCACCTGAGCGGCGATACGCAGCGCAGTCGCAACCGGCAACGGACCGTCCCGGTCGAGCAAAGCCCGCAGATCCAGCCCCGAGACATAACGCATGGCGATATACAAGACACCATCCATCTCGCCGGCCTCAAAGATCGGCACAATATGAGGATGGTCGATCGCAGCAGCCACACGTGACTCGTGTGTGAAACGGCGACGGAAGGTGTCATTGCGGGCCAGCTCCGGGGCAAGCAGCTTCAGCGCAACCGTGCGGTCCAGACGCAAATCCCTGGCACGGTACACAACGGCCATTCCCCCGCGACCGATCTCACGCTCCACCCGGTAACCCGCAATCTGCGCCCCGATCAGACCCGAAGCCCGACCCGAATACAGACCCGCCCCATCCGACGCCGCACCCATTACACGCCATCACCCAACCGTGCGACAGCCGCGCGACAGACACACGGACCACCAGCTGGGTCACCGAAGCAGACGCCCCTGCCCAGCCCGACACCCCACACGCCCACCCCGCGGTGTCGGCTCGGACCCATCACCACGGAACCGGAACCGGCCTCGAAGACAAGCCCCGGCGCAGCCGAACCGACAGGCCGCTCACCCATACCCGAATTCTATCCAGTGATCCACACAACTGCTTGATTAGGATCGACCCCGATCTCAAGGCCGGTCGCCCACCACACCCCGGACACCCTTCTGCCAAAAGACCAGCCCGGCCGCCGACGGGCCACCTACGGGCCGACCCGCGTCCAGGTACGCCTGCCCGAGGGGTGGGCGGAAGTGGGCTGGATCCACCGCACCGTGGTCTCCCAGCCGTTCACCGACACGACCTTGCTGCCCGGAGTCGTCGCGCTTGAGTACCTCGCGCGGCTCCGCCGAAGGTACCTGGTGATCAATACCGCTGCCTTCGAGACAGCTTCGCCCCATCGTTGGCGAAAAGCCGACCGACACGCAACGCCGCCACAAGCCCGGCCGTCCTACCGCAAGTACTTGTACTCAGCTCTTAGTTGGAGGTAGGCATGCGAAGGTTGACGACAGCGGCCGCTGCGCTCGCGCTGGCAGGCGCCGGGCTGGTGGCCACGGCCGGGGTGGCCGGCGCCGCGACCGGCCAGGTGGGGAAGGCCGCCTCGGCCACCGCCTGCTCGACCGCCTGGGGCAGCAGCGGCAAGTCGGCCACAGACTCGGACTCCAGGCCGCTGAAGAACATCAAGACCAGCCAGAACACATGCTACGACCGCATGGTCTTCGACATCAGTGGTGCGACAGGCAAGCTCGGCTACCACGTCGGTTATGTCGACAAGTTCCACCAGGACGGCTCTGGTGAGCAGATACCGGTCAACGGCGGCGCCATCCTGCAGGTATATGTGTCCGCGCCGAGCTACGACCCGGCGACCGGTAGGCAGACCTACGCCGGGAAGGCCGGGCAGCCGCTGCCGGGTGTGAACATCACCGGATACAAGACGTTCAAGGACACCAAGTTCGGGGCGAGCTTCGAGGGGCAGACCCAGGTCGGCCTGGGCGTTCGCGCCAAGCTGCCGTTCCGGGTGCTCCAGTCCGGCGACCAGCTGATCGTGGACGTCGCGCACACCTGGTAACCCCGCGCAAGGCCAAAGGCTGCCAGGCCGCACCGCTGGTGCGGCCTGGCAGCCCGGATCCGAGCAGGGCGTGGTAAGCACGGGAGAGGCGGAGAAGATCGCCGTCGGAGCCGGCATCGGTGACCAACCGCAGCAAGCTGCCGAGCGCCAGACGCTCGGCAGCACAGGCTTCCAACTCTTGAGGAGACGAGTCCTGTTGTTGTGACGGGGCGGCCGGTGCAGGCGGCTTGTAGGAGGCAGACGCTGCGCATCGGGCCTGGGAGCCCGGAAACGTATCCAGGCTCCCAGGAACGGTTCAGGCGGGTAGAGAGGTCAGCCAGTCGGTCAGGAGCCGGTTGATCTCGGCGGGGCGCTCTTGCTGGATCCAGTGGCCGCAGCCGTCGAGGATGTGGGAGGAGACCAGGCCGGGCAGCGTGACGGGGTACGCCTTGATCGCGTCGGCCAGCCAGGTGGTGGAGGCGTCCAAACTGCCGCCGATGAACAGGGACGGCTGGGTGATGGGCGCGCCGTCGAAGTCGGCGAGGTCTTCCCAGTCCCGGTCCATGTTCCGGTAGCGGTTGAGTGCGCCGCTCATGCCGGTTCGCTCGAACTCCCCGGCGTAGACATCAAGGTCGTCCTCGCTGAGCCAGGCAGGCCGCCGGCCGACGGGGAACCGGTCGCGCAGCGTCCCGCCCCGACTGACGAAGTGCGGGCCGGGTGCGTCAGGGGCGGGCATGGTGTCGGCGGACAGGGCGGCGTAGAAGCCCGCGAGCCAGCCGCGGACGTCGGGCTCGATCTCGCCCTCGGCCCGACCGGGCTCCTGGAAGTAGGACACGTAGAACTCCTCGTCCCCGCCCATCTGCGCGAAGACCTCGCTGGGCCTCGGTCCGCCGCGCGGGATGTACGGAACACTGAGCAGCCCTACCGCGCGGAAGATGTCCGGTCTGGCCAGGGCGGAGTTGGCGGCGATGGTCGCCCCCCAGTCGTGGCCGACGATCACTGCGGACTGTTCGCCCAGGGCGTGCACGACTGCGGCGTTGTCCTCCACCAGGTTGAGCATCCGGTACGCGTCTGTGTCGCCGGGCTTGGAGGAACGGCCGTAGCCGCGGACATCGATGGCG
This sequence comes from Streptomyces sp. NPDC060064, assembly GCF_042736455.1. Lineage (NCBI taxonomy): Bacteria > Bacillati > Actinomycetota > Actinomycetes > Kitasatosporales > Streptomycetaceae > Streptomyces > Streptomyces sp. NPDC060064. Next base: position 163,386 of record NZ_JBHWWF010000005.1, on the reverse strand, counting down.
ACCGCGCGGTACCCCGCTGCGGCCAGCTCAGGCAGCTGGTGGCGCCAGGAGTACCAAGATTCCGGGAAGCCGTGCACGAGCAGCACCAGCGGCCCGGTGCCCTGTTCCACCAGGTGGATCCGGCCCGTGGGCGAGGAGACCAAGCGGTGAGTGACGTCCGTGGCTTGCTGTGGCATGAATCCTCCGGGGCTCTCGATCCGCCATGCGCGCCGAGCCCGTGCCGGCCCGCCGTTCAGCGCTTCAATACCGATCATGTGGCGAACGGTGCGGGCACAGCGAGTCTTCTTGCCGCTTCAGCAACACGGCTCTGGACGGTCCTGTCACATGCGTTCCGACGTTCCTGCCCGCGGCAAAGGCACGACGGCCGGACGGATGCGTCCGGCCCGGGTCCATCCGGGCCGCCCAGGTCCGCCTGGCTCAGGTCCGTCCGTCGCCCGGCCCCTCCGCCTCGTCCGCCTCAGACTCATCCGTCGCGGGACCGCCCGCTCTGGACGCCCCCGCCCGCAGCCCGTCCATCACGAGGTCCAGCAGACGCGTCGCACGCGGCTGCCAGTCGCTGTGCGGGTCGATCTGCCAGAGCCCGGCAATGGCGAGCACGAAGTCGTCGGGGGTCAGCCCCGGGCGGATGGTGCCGGCCTCCTCGTTCGCGTTCAGCAGGAGCGTGACCGCCTGGGTCACCGGGCCGTGACCCAGCTGAGCCAGGCTGCCGTGCGAGCTGGTGGTCTTGCGCAGCGCGTCGGCCAGGCCGGCCTTGGCCATGGCGTACTGGGCCAGGCGGTCCATCCACTCCCTCAGGGCCTGGTCAGGTGCGCGGGTCTGGAGCAGTTGGGCAGCGGTGTCGGCGACCTGCTGCATCTCGTAGCGGTAGACCTCCAGGACGAGGGCCTCGCGGTTGGGGAAGTTGCGGTAGAACGTCCCCTGCCCGACGCCCGCCTTCTTCGCGATCGCGCTCAGTGGGGCGTCCGCAGCCCGCGTCAGCTCTGCCAGCGCGACTTCCAGGATGCGCTCGCGATTCCGTTGCGCGTCCGAGCGCAGAGTCGCGCTCTTGTCTTCCTGCACTCGTCCTCCTTCCGGAATCACAGCCATGCCCGGCCTTGCTAACCGGACAGCTGTCCGCTAAGTTCAATGACTAACGGACAGCTGTCCGTTTAGGTCCACCATAGCGGCAGGTCCGGACAGCGTGACCGACCGGCGCCCCCGTCACTGGTTCATTCACCCGCATCGCCCTCGCCCTCCCGGACTCTCTGCCGGGATCGTCTCGTTCGACGCGCATCAGCAATGCGAAAGAAGGCTGATCATGGCCCCATCGACGTCCAGCGCCATCACCCTGAACATCAATGGCGAGAAGTACACGCTGCCCGTCGACCATCGCACCACCCTGCTCGACGCCCTGCGCGAGCATCTCGATCTGACCGGCACCAAGAAGGGCTGTGACCAGGGCCAATGCGGCGCCTGTACGGTGCTGATCGACGGGCGCCGCGCCGTTTCCTGCCTTCAGCTCGCGGTCGCGGCCGAGGGGCACGCGATCACCACCATCGAAGGCGTGGCCGATGGTGAGCGGCTGCATCCGGTGCAGCAGGCCTTTCTCGACCTCGACGGCTATCAGTGCGGTTACTGCACACCGGGGCAGATCTGTTCGGCCATCGCCGTGATCGAGGAACACGCGGCGGGCTGGCCGAGCGCCGTGACCGACGATGTCCGGCCCGAAGCGGGAGTGCCTGCGCTCACCGCCGAAGAGATCCGCGAGCGGATGAGCGGCAACCTGTGCCGCTGTGGCGCCTATGTGTCGATCGTGCAGGCGGTCGCGCGGGCGGCAGAGGCGGCCGAGGCCAAGGAGGCGGCAGCATGAGGGAATTCGGCTACGAACGCGCCTTCGACATCTCCGGAGCGGTCTCCCTGCTCGGCGCCGACCCCGACGCCCGCTTCCTCGGCGGCGGCACCAACCTCGTCGACCTGATGAAGGCCGGTGTGGAAAGGCCCGCGCTGCTCATCGACGTGACCGAACTTCCTCTCGACGGAGTGGAGTTCACTCAGGACGGTGGGCTGCGCATCGGCGCGACCGTCACCAACAGCGATCTCGCGGCCCACCCCGAAGTACGGCGTCGCTACCCGGCGTTGACGCAGGCCGTCCTGGCCGGAGCCTCGGGACAGCTGCGCAACATGGCCACGGTCGGCGGGAATCTGCTCCAGCGGACCCGCTGCGGCTACTTCACCGACCTGAGCAAACCGTGCAACAAGCGTGTCCCCGGCAGCGGTTGCCCCGCCGTCACGGGCGAGCACCACAACCACGCGATCCTCGGTGCCTCCGAGCACTGCGTCGCCACCCATCCCTCGGACATGGCGGTCGCGCTCGACGCCTTCGACGCCGTCATCTCGTACGAAACGGTGGACGGGCCGGGCGAGTTGCCGATTGCCCAGTTCTATCTGCCCGTAGGCGACACCCCGCACAGCGAGACTGCCCTTCCGCCCGGCGCGCTGGTCACCGGCGTCACGCTGCCGCCTGCCCCGGTCGCCGCCCACTCTCGGTACCGGAAGGTGCGCGAGCGCGCCTCGTACGCGTTCGCGATCGGCTCGATCGCCGCCGCGCTCGACGTCCAGGACGATGTCGTACGCGAAGTGCGCCTCGCGTTCGGGGCGGTCGCGTCCCGGCCGTGGCGGGCCCGTGCGGCCGAGCGGGTGCTGATCGGCGGCCCGGCGAGCGCGGAGGCGTTCGCCGCCGCGGCGGATGCCGAACTGGCGGCCGCGGAGGCGCTTCCCGAGAACGGATACAAGGTGACGCTGATACGCAACCTCGTCGTGGCCGTGCTGACCGAACTCACCGAGGAGGCAACCCGATGACGACGACCAAAATCGCCGCCGTGACGGGAGCCGTCGGCTCCGCCCACGCCCGGGTGGAGGGCCGGGACAAGGTCACCGGGGCGGCCCGCTACGCCGGAGAGATCTCCTTCGCCGAACTCGCCCACGGCTGGCTGGTGTTGTCGACCGTGGCCCGTGGCCGTATCCGCTCCGTGGCGGACGCCGCCGTCCTGGCCATGCCCGGCGTCCTCACCGTGCTGCATCACGGGAACGCGCCGCGCGTCGACACCGACTATGTCGGCATGCTGGGGCGGCCGAACCCGATCGTCGGGATCTTCCAGCACGACCGCGTGCCCTTCGTGGGCTGGCCGGTTGCGCTGGTCGTGGCCGAGACGTCCGAGCAGGCCAGGGAGGCCGCCGAGGCGCTGGTGGTTCGATACGACCAGGAGCCGCACGACGTCGCGTTCTTCCCGGGACATTCCGGTGCGTACACACCGGAGAACACCCCGATGGTCCAGGCCGTGACGGAGAAGGGGGACGTAGAGGCCCAACTCGGCGCTTCCGCAGTCGTCGTGGACGAGGAGTACACCACACCGGAGGAACACCACAACGCGATGGAGCCGCATGCGGCGACCGCTCGCTGGGACGGTGGCCGGCTCGACGTCGTCGACTCCAACCAGGGCAGCACCTGGGTGGCGGGCGAACTGGCGTCGCTCTTCTCACTCGATCCGGCTTCCGTACGGGTACGGGCCGAGCACGTCGGCGGCGGCTTCGGATCAAAGGGCCTGAGCCCCCACCAAGTGGCCGCCGTGATGGCCACGACCGTCCTCCATCGCCCGGTACGCGTCGTACTGACCCGCCGCCAGATGTTCTCCCTCGTCGGTTACCGCAGCCCCACGGTGCAGCGGATCAGGCTCGGCGCCGACGCGGACGGGCGGCTGCGCGCGTTCGACCACCAGGCGCAGAGTGTGACCTCGACCGTGCACGAGTTCATCGAGACGAGCGCCGTGATGGGGCGCGTGATGTACGACGCCGACGCGCATCACACCCTTCACCGGCTCGTACGGCTCGACGTGCCGACCCCGACCTGGATGCGCGCACCGGGTGAGGCACCGGGGTCCTTCGCCCTCGAATCCGCCCTCGACGAACTGGCCGAGAAGTGCGGCATCGACCCGATCGAGTTGCGCGCGCGCAACGAACCCGAGACGGGTCCCGTGTCCGGGCTGCCGTTCAGCAGCCGCAATGTGCTGGCCTGCTTCGAGGAGGGCGCCCGCCGCTTCGGCTGGGCGGACCGCGACCCGCGGCCCGGCCTGCGCCGTGAGGGGCGCTGGCTGCTCGGGACCGGCACGGCGGCGGCCACCTACCCCTCGGGAGTCGGCCCGTCCACTGCCGCCGTGACCGCGGAGCCGGACCGAACCTTCACCGTGCGGATCAACGCGACGGACATCGGGACCGGGGCACGGACCGCGATCACCTTGATCGCCGCGGACGCGCTGGCGGTGGATCCGGACCGCATCCGTCTGCACATCGCGGACAGCGACCTCGGCCCGGCGATGATCGCCGGCGGCTCGACGGGCACGCGCTCCTGGGCATGGGCAGTGAGGGTCGCGGCGGAGGAACTGCGGGAGCGACTGGCCCTCGGAGGCAGCATTCCCCCGGAGGGGATCACCGCCCGGTCGAACACCGCCGAGGCCATCGGCGCCCTCGCGGAGAAGGAACGGCACTCCTTCGGGGCACACTTCGCCGAAGTCGCGGTGGACATCACCACCGGTGAGGTGCGCGCGCGACGGCTGCTCGGCATCTACGCCGCGGGCACCATCGTCAACCCGCTCACCGCCCGCAGCCAGCTCATCGGCGGAATGACCTGGGGGCTGTCCATGGCCCTGCACGAGGAGGCGATCAGGGACCAGGCCTCCGGCGGCCACGTCGGCGCCGACCTCGCCGGCTACCACTTCGCCGCGCACGCCGACGTGCCGCCGATCGAGGCGGACTGGGTGGACGACCCCCTCCCGGACGACCCGGTCGGTATCAAGGGCATCGGCGAGATAGGCGTCGTGGGCGTCGCCGCCGCGATCGCCAACGCGGTGTGGCACGCGACCGGAGTACGCCACCGGGACCTGCCGATCCGTCCGGACCGCGTCCTGCGGGCAGCGGACGAAGCCCGGCGTCGGGCGGCGGAGGGAGCCCGGAGTGCTTGACATCGCCGAGGAGTTGAACCGCTGGTTCGATCAGGGCCGGGACTTCGCCGTAGCCACCGTCGTGGCCGCCCGCGGCAGCGCGCCGCGCGGTCCCGGCGCCGCCCTGGCCGTCGACAGTCACGGCACCGCCATCGGTTCCGTCTCCGGCGGTTGCGTGGAAGGGGCGGTGTACGACCTCTGCGTCCAGGCGCTCCAGGACGGCCGGACAGTGCGCGAACGGTTCGGATACAGCGACGAGGACGCCTTCGCGGTGGGACTCACCTGTGGCGGCGTCATCGAAGTCCTGGTCACGGCGGTGCGCGCGGACGCGCCGGTGTTCCAGGCAGGGGTGGCGGCCGCGGACCGAGGAGAGGCAGCGGCACTCGCCCGGGTGGCCCGGGGCCCGGGCGAACTGCTCGGCAGGGCGCTGCTCGTCCACCCCGACGGATCGTACGAGGGCAGCCTCGACGGACATCCGGAACTGGATCGGACGGCGGCGGCGGAGGCCCGCGCGATGCTGGACACCGGCCGCACGGGCACCGTCGAGATCGCGGAGGACGGGTCGCTCTGCCCGGGCGGCGTGACGCTGTTCGTGGAGTCGAGGGTGCCGCCGCCCCGGATGATCGTCTTTGGCGCCGTGGACTTCGCGACGGCGCTCGTACGGGCGGGCAAGTTCCTCGGCTACCACGTGACCGTGTGCGACGCCCGGCCGGTCTTCGCCACCCGCGTCCGGTTCCCCACGGCCGACGACGTCGTGGTCGACTGGCCGCACCGCTACCTCCGGCGCACCGCGACCGACGAACGAACCGTCCTGTGCGTGCTCACCCATGACGCCAAATTCGACGTTCCTCTGCTGGAGACGGCCCTGCGGCTGCCGGTCGCGTTCGTCGGCGCGATGGGCTCGCGCCGCACCCACGAGGACCGCAACCGGCGCCTGCGCGAAGTAGGCGTCACCGACCGCGAGTTGGCCCGCCTGCGCTCCCCGATCGGCCTCGACCTCGGCGCCCGCACCCCCGAGGAGACCGCCCTGTCCATCGCGGCGGAGATCGTCGCGGCGCGCCGGGGCGGGACGGGGGTTCCGCTGACCGGTTCGGGGACTCCCATTCACCATGACGTGGACGGGAGGGAGGAGGGCGAGGCCCGCTCCCGAGCCGCGGCGTGACCCGGCTCGGCTGCAAGGCGTGAAGGCCGGGGCGTCGCCGTGCAGGACAACCGGGAGCCCGAAGGCATCGCGGAGTCCGAGAAACCGTGGTCGGCCTCGCCCTGCTCGGGCCGCTGACGTCCACATCATGGGCGGCCGAGAGGCAGTTCGTCCCCCTCGGGCGGTCAGCAACCCGGCGCCGAGTCCGCCAGCCGGCCACGCGGCCTGGGCCGTGACTCGTCCTGGTCGCCGCGCAGCAGTTGCAGCCCGCTGTGACGAGCGCCGGGGCGTCTCGGCCTGACGGCGACGTACGGGATCGCGATGCAGCGCATTCCGGCGGCGTGTGCGGCGGCGGCACCCGGGCGGCGTCCGCCAGGGCCACGCAGTCGGCCGCGGACACTCCCCGGCGGCGCGGCGCCTCCAGGAGACCGAGACGGTCTGCGAGATCGCGGCAACGCTCGAGGAGCTTGTCACAGCTGAGTGGGCGAGCACTCCATGCCAGAGTAGCGACGATGCTTCGGACGGCCGCAGCACCCTGCGGCGGCCGGAGGCCGCTACGCGGGGCCCTCTCGGGCAGCCGAGTCGCCGGTTGGCTCGCGACTGCCATAGCTGCGGGAGCAGCCCCTAGCGGAGACGATGGGGGGAGGCAGGGCCACGCAAGCCGAGCCGCGGGCTCGGGTAGCGCCCTGACACCGCTGGGTGGCGGCGTGTGCAGTGAGGAGAGCCTGGGATGTGTGCAGCCGAGTCCCTGCGGAGCGGTCCCGACACGGCGGGCGTCGCTCCGACCGCGTCTGGTGGCCTCCTCGATGTGCTGAGCGTGGCGGCCATTCTCCTTGACGCCGAGGGCAGGATCGATCTCTGGAGCCCGCAGGCGGAGGACCTGTTCGGCTACAGCGCCGCGGAGGCCCTCGGCGAGTTCGCGGGCCGCCTGCTGATCGACGATGAGCACCTGGAGGCGGTGCTGGAGCTGTTCGCCCAGGTCATGGAGGGTGGCGGCAGCTGGGCCGGAGTCTTCCCCGTCCGGCACAAGGACGGCAGCAGGCGGCTGGTGGAGTTCCGCAACATGCGGCTGCTGGACGACCAGGGGGACTATTACGCCCTGGGTCTGGCCGCGGATCAGGCAACGCTACGGCAGGTCGAACGGGACCTGGCATTGTCCGCCCGCCTGGTGTCCCAGTCGCCGATCGGACTGGGTGTACTGGACACTGACCTTCGGTACGTCTCGGTCAACCCGGCGGAGGAGCGGATGAACGGCGTGCCTGCCGCCGAGCATGTGGGCCGGCACGTCCATGAGGTGCTTCCCTTCTTGGACGAGTCCTTCGAAGCGACGATGCGCGCGGTTTTGGCTACTGGCACCCCGGTCGTGGACCAGTACACAGTCGGCCGCACCCCAGCCGACCCGGACAATGAGCATGCTTGGTCGATCTCTTTCCACCGGCTCGAAGCGCCCAACGGGAAGGTGCTGGGGGTGGTGACCTCCAGCGTGGACGTCACCGAACGGCACCGTGCCGTCCAGGAACAACGCCGCACCGTGCTCACCCTCCAGCGCAGCCTGCTACCCCGCTCGCCACCGCAGCGGCCGGGGCTGGCTGTCGCCTCCCGGTACCAGCCGGCCCTGGCGGCCAGCGAGATCGGCGGCGACTGGTTCGACGTCATTGCGCTCGGTGGCGACAAGACCGCCCTCGTTGTCGGTGATGTCATGGGCAGCGGCGTCAGCGCCGCCGCCAGCATGGGTCAGCTCCGCACCGCCACCCGCACCCTGGCCGGCCTCGACCTCGACCCCGCCCAGGTCCTCCAGCAACTCGACCACATCACCGAGGACCTGGAGCAGGACACGATCGCCACTTGCGTCTACGCCGTCTACGACCCGCACAGCGCGCAGTGCCGCATCTCCCTCGCCGGCCACCTGCCCCCAGCTCTCCTCCGCCTTGACGGAAAGCACGAACTGCTCAAGCTGCCCACCGGAACCCCGCTGGGCGTCGGCGACGTCGACTTCCGCACCACCACACTGGCGCTGCATCCGGGCGATCAGCTCGTCCTGTACACCGATGGGCTGGTCGAGAGGCGCGACCAGCCCATCGACGCATGCCTGGACACCCTGCTCGCCCTCCTGGACGACCCGCATCGCTCCTTGGACGCAACCTGCGAGCTGCTCCTGCACACCCTGCGCCACCCCGGCGACCACGACGACGTCGCGCTGCTCATCGCCCGAGTCCTACCCTCCGTACTCAGCCGCGACGGCACACACCCGCCCGTGGCCTGAGAACTCCGAGCGAGCGTGCCTGCCCCGAGACCGGCAGCACGTACGGCAAGTTCCACAGTTGCTGGTCCCCTTCCAGCCCCGTGCATTCCCCAGGAACGCGCCGCCAAGAGGGCCGGGCAGAAATCGGCCGTCGATTCGTCCCGGAGGTCGTCAGGTGCAGGTCTGCGGTGAGCGCTTTGCGCCTTTGGGAGAGACCGCGCCGGGATGCAGCGCGCCGCACTCCGGAAAAGACTATGGGCAGTTTTCCGTTTTGGTTGCCGCCCGCTTGTGCGATTGAGGTTTCCAATGAATCCGATTGGTGCTGCCTGTTCGTCCCAGGGGATAAAACAGGAGTCTGTCCCGCCCGCCCCGGGCAGACACGGCGAGGCCTGCGCGGGCCGGGGGCGGATACAGCGGTCGCTGGCATGCTCAGCTGCGGGCATACTGCTCACGGGCTGCTTCGCTGCCGGTCAGAACGCAGCCGGTGACCGGGGTGGACGCCCCACGGCGCAGCACCAGACGCCGGTGACGTCGGGGAACGGAAAGCCGGCCAAAGCGCCGCCAAGCAGCCCCGGCACACGGGCGCCGGCCCCGACGGATGTGAACAGTGTGCTCGCCCGCTCTCTCGAACCGGTCCGAACGCGGAGCGGCGCTCAGGTATCGGTCGCTGTTCTGGAGCCCAGGAACGGTCGGCGGGCGGTGTACGGCCCACAAGGGCACGTCACCGCGAGCGTGGTGAAGGTGGATATTCTGGCGACCCTGCTGCTGCGTGCCCAGCACGAGAGACGGCCGCTCACCCGGTGGGAGGCATCGACCGCCGCTTCGATGATCCAGAGCAGCGACAACGCCTCCGCCAATGCCCTGTGGCAGCGTATCGGCGGCGGCCAAGGACTCACTGAGGCCAACAGGACCCTGGGGTTGACCTCCACCCAAGCGGGGCCGGGCCCCCAGTGGGGCCTCACCCAGACCACCGCGGCAGACCAGCTGGCCCTGCTGTCCGCCGTGTTTGACGACCATTCACCGCTGAATCGAGCCTCACGCGACCTGATCCAGTCCCTCATGGGCGAGATCGACGCCGACCAGGACTGGGGGGTGTCCGCGGCAGGCAGCCGTTGGCAACTCAAGAACGGCTGGCTGCTGCGCCCCCAATCCCAACGCTGGGCAATCAACAGCATGGGGCGGGTCAAGGCACACGGGAGCACGTTCTACCTCGTGATCCTCTCTCACGGCAGCCCGAGCATGTCCCAGGGCATCTCCGCCGTGGAGCAGGCAGCGCAGTCAGCCGTACATGTCCTTTGCAGCACTCCCCCTCCTGTGTCCCCGATCATCCGCTGACCTCTGCCCTGCCGCCCGAGGCCGCATCCCCACTGACACGAGTAGTTGCCTATGAGGCGGTGTTCGCGACGCTCGACGAGCTTGACGCCCCTGCGCCCCACATTTGCGTCAGGAGCTCAAGACGCCCGCTTGCCCGCCCGCCACTCCGGTGCAAGCACCGACCAGACCTCCTCGTCGTGCCGCTTCCCCCGGTACAGGTAGCTCTCCCGCAGCACGCCGTCTTTCGTCATCCCGAGCCGCCCCGCCACGGCGATGCTGGCCTCGTTCGCCGCCGAGACCCACCACTCCACGCGGTGGATGCCCCGCTCCTCGACGGCCCAATCGATGAGCACGCGCGCGGCCCCGGTCACCAGCCCCTTGCCCACCGCCGACGGCTCCAGCCAGCAGCCCGCCTCGGCGGTGCCCTGCTCGACGTCCATCCTCCGGAAGAGGACCGCGCCGACCAGCCTGCCGTCCGTCCAGATGCCGTAGAGCCGCCCGGCGTCGGCTGCGGCCTTCTCCGCGTACGCCTGGAGGAACGCCCGGCTCGACTCCAGGTCCGTTACGACGTCGGGTAGCGCGTTGTGCTGCCCGATGAACTCCCGACCTCGGTCCACGTGGGTCAGGAACTCCTCGGCCTGCCACGGTTCGAGTGGGCGCAGCTCGGCCCCGTCGTCGCCCAGGGATATCGCGTACATCGTTGCCTTCCACGGTCGGAACCAGCACACACGGCGCGAAGGGATCTTCTCACGGGCGTCGTCACGGGCGACTGGGACGGCGTCACGTGCCGGGCGACCCTGACCGCGGGCCGCCCTCGACAGGTCGTGACGCCAACGGCGCCCGACGCGCGATGTGTTCGGCCGACGACCGGGTCAGCGGGAGTCCTCCATACGAAGGCCCAGCGTTGGATCGGTTTCAGTGCTGTGGTGGATGTTCGAAGGGGAGGTCCTGGAAGACCACGCGCCCGGGCTCGATGAGTGACACGCTCGCTCTACGCACAGGGAAGTCGCTGCCGACGTAGCGATTACTCATCCGGTCCATGATCGCGATCGCCTCCTCGCCCTCAATCTCTGCGGCCACCCGGCCGCGAATCACCGCGCTGCGGTACGGGTTGTGTTCGTCGCATACTGAAATTCCCACCCGGCCGTCCCGACGCAGGTTCCTGAGCTTGACATTCTCCTGCGCGGAGAAGATCGCCAGGCGATCACCCTCGACGGCGATCCACACCGGCGAGACGTGGGGCGCGCCGTCAGGCATCAACGTCGCGACGTGGGCCATGTTTCGGCCGGTGAGCAGCTTGCGTACCTCTGGGGAAAGTTCAGCCACCTCTCCGAGCCTACCGATGACCGCCATTCCGCGGCCGGTGACACACCCGAGCGAAGCAGTCACATGATCGGCCGGACAAGTTCCAGTAGGGCTTTGCAAGGTGGATCATGCCGCGGGCCGCAGTTCCCAGCGCGTGCATCTGCGGCGTTGTTGTCGGTCGCCGCAGCCGCGGCATGATCCACCGGATGGGCTTCAGCAGCTGACGGACCAAGTGTGCGAGCCGCCCTGGTCGTTCGCGCCCGAGTCGTATCCGACCTCCTGCCCGGGAGCCAGGCAGAGGGTTACACGTCCCAGCAGCTCGCGGCCCTCGTACACCTTGACGTGGTCGGGGACGTTCGGCCCGGAGATGCCGTGGTTCGCCCACGAGGAGTCGTGCTTGAACATGTCGCCCTCCCACCAGTGGTCGTCGCCGCCGTGCTCAATCTTCAGCCCCTCGAAGTTCGCGTCCGTCCAGACGCAGAAGTAGCCACTGCGGCAGGGCGCTGCCTGGGCGGTGGCCGAGGTGCCCAGAACGGCGCCGGCGGACATCAAGGTGGCTGCGAGGAGAACGGTGAAGCGTTTCATGATGGCGGGTCTCCCTTGGGTAGGTGGTTGTCGAGCAGGGCTGTGGCTCCGGTGAGGGCGTGTGCGCGCAGCCGCCGCCAGTCGGCGATCTCGACGCGGTGCCGGGCGCGGACCTCGGCGAGGCTGCGCTGTGTCCGGGCCGCTTCGGGCTTGAGGTTGTTGACGATCACCGACGCCCTGAACCAGGCGCGCTGATCGCCGTAGAGCCGTCGCTGAGCTGCGGCCAGGCAGCCATCGGTGTGTGCGCGTACGACGTAGCCGGTGGGCAGTGCAATGGACAGCTCTGCCCGACCCCCGCCGAAAAGCGCGGCGGCGACCCGCTGTTGCTCGGGAGCCGGGGGCGGGCTCTGTCCGGGGCGAGGCGGGGTGAGGCCCTGGCGGGTGAGGCAAGCGTCCGTAAGAAGCTGGGTGGCGGTCTTGATCACCTCGTCCGGAACGGGGCGGGGCGCCGGGGCCGTACAGCCCGTCAGAAGGCAGCCGGTCAGCAGCAGGGAGGCAGTCAGCAGCCCGGCGACCGGCGTACGAAAGCTCATCTGCGGATCAGCCCTGCTCACACCCCATGGTGGTGTCACTCACGCCGTCGAACTTCGTCGCCCAGGCGGTCCAGTTGTTGTCATAGTCGTCCGGGCGGATCTCCCGGTAGAGGCAGCTGCCTCCGGGTGGGTAGCTGATCGCGAAAACGCTGACGGAGGCATGGGAGTCGAAGGAGTGGGCGTGCCGCATTACCCGGGGGTCGGCCTCGCGGTAGCCGGGCGGGGTGTAGGCCCAGGCTCCTCCCGAACCCATCTGGTTGGGCTCAGGCCAGAAGTACACCTGTCCCGGCGGTACGGCCTGCGCGTCCGGCGCAGCCTGGGCAGCAGGCACAAGAGCGGCGGCGAGGACAGTGGCGAACGCGGCTGAGGCGGTGACGAGTTGACGCATGCGGGTGGGGCCCCCGAGTGGTGGTGATCGATCTGAACGTGGTCACACTCCCCACCATTTACACGTCTATGCGCTTTACCACCCGTAAGGGTGACTTAGCCCGGTACGGCGGATCATGGTGTGAGCCGCAGGCGGACTGCGGCGACGGCGACGGTGCCGAGTAACGCCTGTAGGTCGCCCGCCGCCGGCGGCGTGGTTCACGGTCGAGGTTCTTCTGCTTGCCGCCGCGTTCGACCCACTGCCGGCCCGGGTGGGGCATTAGGTTGAGCGGGCCGAACTCGTTCAGGCAGAAGATGACTTCAGGCTCACCGACCTCGGGTATGACCTCACCGTCGGCGACCACGTAGAGGTTCTCGACTCGGGCCTTCTTGGCCGCATAGTCCGGATCGCGAGAGGTTTTCCAGGTCTTGAGGCGTTGAAAGGAGACGCGTTCCTCGCGGAGCAGGATGCGCAGGCCCTCATGGCTGATGTCGTCGACAAGCCCCTCAGCGACCAGGAAGTCAGCCAGGTGAATGACGTCGTGGACCCGGTCGTCGCTGGTGAACGACACCTCGACGATCTTCGCCACCGGCATGCCCTGCGCGGACAGCAGCACTATCTGGGGCCTGGCTCCAGGTCACCATTGACCCAGTGCCCCTGCGGATGATCCGCAACAGGCGCTGTCCCTCGTCATCGTCGATCTCACGGACACGCACTCGCTCTGCCACCCGCACACCATCGCGGAAAGGGAGCGTCCGGAGCCAGACCGGGCGGTCTTTTGAGGCGGCATCATGCCAGCGTCTTCCGTAGCCAGGACCGTTCCGCGCGGCTGGTGGCGCGGGCGATGACGAGCATGCCCCGGCGGTACGGGTCGTGGGTGTCGTCAGCGCCCAGTGGGCGGTCGCCATCGTGGAAGAAGCTCGCAGGCTGTTCCAGGAATTCCAGTCGTCGGCGCAGCACCGCGTGCTGGTCGGCGGTGTCGGGAAGCTGGGAGAGGAAGGCCAGGATCGTGAAGTACCGGGTGCTGTCGCTGATGTCCAGTGCGTCGGGCTCTCGAAGCCGGCGCAGCAGCTCGGTGCGGCCGACGGCGGTCAGGCTCAGGGTGTGCCGCTGAGCGGCCGAGACGCCTGGCTCGGTCCGCCTGTCCAGCAGCCCGGCGTTGACCAGGCGGTTGGTCGCCGGATAGAGGCTGCCGTCGCTGACCGGTCGGGAGTGGCCGGACAAGTGCGTTATCCGGCGGCGCAGTTGGTATCCGTGCAGTGGCCCGTCGGCCAGGAATCCCAGGATCGCGAGTTCGAGCATGCTGCTACTCTCGCACATCGAAACGAGGTACCTCGAATCGATGTAAGGGGTGGGGATGACGTATACCGAGGAATGGGTGACCGCGCGGGCGCGTGACGCCTACGAGCACGGCCGGGCATCGTTCGAAGTGCGGCCCGAGTGCTCGGCTCTGCTGGTCATCGACATGCAGGACGAATTCACCCGGCCCGGTTGGAGCCCCTACTGGGTGCCGGCGGCAACCCGGATGGCGCCAAGGCTGCGCCGGCTGGTTGAGGCATGCCGGGCTGTCTCGGTCCCGGTGATCTGGACCATCTTCGACGACACGCATCTCGGACTGGACCGGCCGCACGCCCTGCGATACCTCCCGCACGCCGACACTGTCTGGCGCAGGCCGGGCCCCGCCGAGGTGTGGGAGGAAATGGGCCACCGCGCCGACGAGGTCCTGATCCGAAAACCCTCCTACGGCGCGTTCTACGACACCCCGCTCGACACAACGCTGCGAAACCTCGGCCGCGACACAGTGATCGTCTCGGGAACGCTCACCAACTACTGCTGCGGCACCACAGCCCGACAGGCATACGAACGCGGATACAAAGTCGTGTTCGGATCCGACGTCACAGCCACCGACGACGAGTCCCGGCAGGAGCCAGAACTCGCCGTACTACGCAAAGGCTTCGCACTGGTGCTCACCGCCGATGAGATCACGAACCAGTTGACCGGAAACGCCTCCGGATGAGGCCCCAGGCAAACGTAGCCTGATACGGCATTAGTGGGCATTTGCAGGCACGTTGTAGTCGCACTGTGAGTCACACTTGAATGGGCCCACCGGCTCAGGCTTCAGCACAGCTCCACGACCCCCGAACCGTCAGCAAGTTGCTGACGCCAGCTGCGAAGCTTCCGAGACTCCCCCGCGCGAACCCCGCCGGTGCTGCCGCACTTGTCGCGCCGTCCCAGCGACACGCCGTGCCACGCGAACGACAGGAACACGCGGGCCGGAGAGCAGGGCGACTGGCCGAGGCAGCCAGTGGTGCCGGTCGGCCGCCGAGTCCAGACCGCTGATATACCTGGTCCGATCGATGACGCGGTGGCGGCGGCACCCCCGGGAACAGACGGCAGCCCGGCGGCGGGGAAGTCCCTCGTGCGGTTCACGAAGCCTGGTCGGCTGCCTCCCGGTCCTGTTGGCCGGCCAGCTCGCCTTGAACGAACGGGTCACTCGCAGGGTCGTAGGGCCCGTCGTGGTCCGCCAGGGTTTCCACGATGCGCTGCCATTCCTCTTCCTCGGATTCCCTCCGCTCACGCTGCTCGTCTGCTGCGGAGCTCTCTTCCAGGGAGTGCTGTACGGCTCGGAGCGCGGCTTTGGCCTCGTGGTGTGTCAGCCCAGTGGCCTGTTCACGAACGGAAGACCACGCGGCTCTGGCCGAAGGGATGGGCTCGTCCATGTCTGATGTGTCTCGTTCGGGGAGGGCACGGGAGCGAGAAGGCTTGGTCATGTTGTTCCCAGCGTTGTCGAGTTGCGGAGTGCAGGTCTGTCCGGAGACTGGCGAAGGGTACGTAGTGGCTGTTGTCCGCTGACTCGGGTCGCTATTCCTGCGGGGACCGGCGGGGACGCCGTACTGCAGTCGAAGGCGTCATTCCGCGCATGGCCATGCCCTTCGCCGGGCCGAGTATGGCTCGTCAGCGCTGGATACGTCAGGAGCCATGGGAGCGCGAGCCTACGCCGGGCGCGCCACCTCTATGCCCCCGGCCTGCAGTGCACGGGCCCGGTCTACCTGAACAGTGCGCGGATACAGGATGTCCTGGTGCTCGGCGGCGCGCGCATCAGCGGCTCGGGCGCATACCTTCAGGCACCCGAACTCACCGTGGGCGGCGGACTGTACCTGGGCCGGGGGTTCGCCTGCACCGGCATGGTCAATCTCTATGGGGCCTCAGTGGGCGGCTCGGTCGCGCTGGGCGACAGCACGCTCGCTCCCCATGTGCCCGGTCGGCAGGCTTTGCACCTGGAGTGCGCGGAGATAGGAGGCGATATCGAGTCGGTCGGGGGCGGCCTGACCGTGCACGGTCCGGTCGACCTCCGGGATACCTCGGTACGGGGTAGCGTCGTCCTCAGGGGCGCCCGGTTCCACAACCCCTCCGACTCGGGTCTCGCGCTCAACGCGGCCCGTCTGCGCGTCGGCGGCGACCTCGACCTCCGGGGCGGCCTCGTCGCGTACGGCACGATCGACCTCTGCGACGCCCGCGTCGGCGGTTCCGTTCTCCTCGAGGGCGCCGACCTCACAGCCCACGACAGTCAGCCCGCCCTGCGCGGCAACGGAATCGAGACCGGCGGCGTGCTCAATCTGTGCGACGGATTCACGGCGCACGGCAGGATCTCCCTCAACAGTGTCACGGTCCGCAGCCGCCTCTGCTTCGACGACGCCGCCCTCGACGTACCCGCCGGCGGTACGGCGCTGTCCTGCCGAGGATCGTCCGCGGCCACGCTGTCGCTGCACACCCGTGAGGCATCGGCCGGCATCATCGATCTGCGGCAGAGCAGATTCGGGATGCTGCGCGACGATCCCGCCGCCTGGCCCGCCGGACTTGTCCTCGACGGAGCCGTCTACGACAGCGTCCAGCCTGCCCTTCCGGCCCGCACTCGTCTGCCCTGGCTCGGCCGCGACCCTGCCGGCTTCGTCCCCCAGCCCTACGAACAGCTCGCCGCCACCTGTCAACGCCAGGGCCAGGACGCCGAGGCCCGCACCGTACTCGTCGCAAAGCACCGCAGCATGCGCCCCACGCTGGCGCCGCCGGCCCGGCTGTGGAGTCTCCTCCAGGACGCGACGGTCGGCTACGGCTACCGCCCCATGCGTGCAGTGGTGCTCCTGCTGGGCTTCCTGACCCTGGGAACGGCACTGTTCACTGCATGGCCCCCGACGGTGGTGGGGGACGGCAAGGCACCGCACTTCCAGGCGGCCATCTACACACTCGACCTGCTGCTGCCCCTCGTGGACCTGGGCCAGGAACGCTCCTACGCCCCGGACGGCGCCCTGCAGTGGGCGGCCGTCGTATTGATCGGCACGGGCTGGCTCCTCGCGACCACGGTCGCAGCCGGCGCGGGACGGGTGCTGCGCCGCACCTAAGGGGCTCGTGCATGGTTGGCGCCGGCACCTCGACCGTGCGCTCGCTTTGATCGACCCGGTCGCGCCGGCGCAGCGCCGCTTCGATGATCCCCTCTCATCCAGGCTCGAGTCGTGGCGGCGGTCACAGAGAACCTGTCGGGTGGCGGCGTACTACCTCGGCGAGCAGATGCGAGCAGCGCCGTGTCCGCTTGCCGCTCCGGAGCCTAGGAGGCCGTCGGGACCTTCGGCGGGGTCAGGTCGCGGTTGATGATGCGGGCAGCGCCTTCGATGGTGGCGATGCCGTCGTTCATCGAGCGGTTGCCGTGGGAGAGCACGACGATCCCGTACTCGTGACCTCCGCCGGTGAACGCGCCGATGCTGTGTACCCGCCAGCCCTTGGTCGCACGCGGCAGCCAGCCGTTCTTCAGATGGACCGTCGCCGAGCCGGGCGCCCCGGCCGACACCCCCCACCGCTGGTCGGGGACGACTCGGTTCATCAGGCCGAGGGCGTAGGCGCGTGTGTTCCGGTCGAGGACCGAGTTGTCCGAGGTGAGCAGTCGCAGCAGTTTGAGCTCGTCACTGGCGGTGATCTGGGTGCGCCCCCAATAACCCTTCGGCCCCGCAACGGTGTCCCGCATTCCCGCCAGGGTCAGGAAGTGCTGGATGCCCTTGGGGCCGATCTGTCGCCACAGAGCGGACGTCGCGTCGTTGTCCGACTTGGTGATCATGGCGGTGGTCAGGTCCACCTCGTGCGGTGTGAGGCTGCGGTGCTCCTCCATGGCCAGCCGCAAGAGGGCTCCGAGCACCGTGACTTTGACCACACTTGCCGAATCGAATGTCGCGTCGGCTTTGTACGTGCAGGAGGTTGCCGTGGGCCGGTCGTAGAGCGCGAGCGCGGAGGCGCCCTGGCGCCCGTGGAGTGCGCCGGCGATGTCCTTCGACAGTCGGCCCGCCAGCCCCGGCAGCCGCGAAGTGCACGTGACCCGCGCGCCGCCGACCGTTGCGCTGGCGGTGCTTGCCCCGGCCGGGGCGGCCGTCGCCAGCGCAGCCAGCGTTGTCCCGGCAACCAGAACCGTGGCCAGGCCTCGCCGCGCGCGGCGCGATATATGCGTTCCGAGCATGAAAATTCCGTCCCGCTCCGTGTCTGCGATCACATCGGCAGCCCGCCCGCGATCGGTTTTGCGAGTTCGACGCCCTGCGAGTGCCGACGGTCTTCGGCCGCTGTCTCGTCCCAGGCGTGGACGCCGCCCCGCGAGACCGGCGTGGCAGAGCGCAGAACAGGACGCAGTGCAGGAGCCCCGGGCTGATTCACCGGCGGGCAGCCTGACGAGCGTCCCGGTCCCCGAACACCGGTGACCTTACAGGGGCGGGGACGAGAGCAACGCGAAGAAGATGTCGACTTGTCCGTTTGGCACCTTTTGCTCATGTGTGATGCTTGTCAACCCACTTCGTGTGGCCCGGCTTCGGGCTTCAATTGAGGGGCTGCACCGCGGGTGCGGCCCCTCTCACTGTCTGACGCACCCCGCGCTGCACAGCGCCGCCGCCACGGCTACCACTCATCACAATGGTCCTTGGCCTCTGTCGGCGAAAGACGCGTCGAGCCGTGCGCGTCGGCAGCGCGCTCGGGAGGCGGCCGGCCGATGCGGCCATGCCATGCCGGGGCACTTCTGCTCGCAACCGCACACTCGTATGGTGAGCCGTCACTTGTGTCCGGCCAGAGGGGAACTGATGGTGCGTAGGACCAGGCTCATCCGACACGCCGCAGCGTTCGCGGCAGCCCTGCTGCTCTCCGCCGGGCTCGCCCCGGCAGCCTCCGCCGACGTCCCCCCGGCCGGGCCGAGTCCGGTCGCCGTCCAGCTCAACGCCTACTGGACCCCGGCCCGGATGGCGGGCGCACTGCCCGGCGACACCGGCAAGGGCTCCGAGACCGGGCTGACGACCCCAGCCGCCTCCCCCACGGTGGACGGGCCGCGGCCGGGCGAGTACATCCCGCCCAGCAAGAGCTTCGACGGGATCCCCCAGGCCGGCACCTTCTTCTGGACCGACGCCACCGGCACCAGGCGCACCTGCAGCGGCTCTGTGGTGCGTAGCCCCGGCCACGACCTGGTGCTCAGCGCCGGGCACTGCCTGAAGGGCTACTCCGGCACTTCCCCCAAGCGCAACCTGGGCTTCGTGCCGCAGTACCACGACGGCCTCAAGCCCTTCGGCATCTTCCCGATCAGGAACAACGGCGTCTACGTCCCGCAGCAGTACTACGACCGGGGCGAGCATGCCGGAGCCGAGTACGACTTCGCCTTCGCGGTCACCGAGCCCAACCAGGACGGGACGCGGCTCCAGGACGCGGTCGGTGGGGTGCGGCTGCTCACCGGGACGGGGTACTACCACGCCCCGGTGCGGATGATCGGGTATCCCGGGAGGGCGCAGAAGCCGCTGGAGTGCTGGAGCTGGACCACCAAGTGGGCCAGCGATGACCCGGCCGACCCGGGCACCTTCCCGCGCATCGCCTGCGACGCCTTCGTGGGCGGGACCAGCGGCGGGCCGATGCTGGTGCCGTGGCCGGGCGGCTGGGCGGTGATCGGGGTCATCGGCGGCTACCACACCGGCGGCAACACCCCCCAGGTCTCCTACAGCTCCTACTTCGGCGCCGCAACTCAGGCCCTCTACCGCGCCGCGATCGCCGGCGACCCGCCCGCAGGCCCGACTTCCTGAGCCCCAACTGCAAAGCCTCATGCCCGCAGCACAGCCCCTTTCGCCGCGGCGGCGAGCAGCGACTCAACCCGATCGGCGGTTGTCGACGGACGTGACTGATGCGGTCACGGTCTTTTTCGCGGCCGGACGTCGGCGGCCAGGTTCCCGGGAGCCCTGCCCCGCCCCCTCGCCGCTGCCGCCGGGTGAGGAGCGGCCGAACGAGGCCAACGTCCTGGCGAGGCGGCGAGAGACGCCCGAATGGATGAACCAGGCATTCTTGATGTGTTTGGTAATTGACGCTACATCACACAATGGCAATTCTGAAGCGCACTCAAGAATCCATTTGTATGAGGGGAGGAAGAATGCTTTCCGTTTCAAAGTGGGGTGTGGTGGCGACAACGGTGGTCTCGCTGGCAGCTCTCGCGGGTTCTGCCTCTGCATTCCATGACCCGTACTCCCTGGACAGGGGGATGGGAAGTGGGCGCACCGAGGCCATCCGACTGACGTCGACCAGTACGGGCACCACGGTGGTCGACAACGGTACATCCGGACCTGGGATCGGCGATCAGATCATCATCAGCGCGAACCTCTTCCGCAACGGTGCCGGCTATGGCACCGAGGGGGCGGTGTGCACTCGAGTGGCAACAGACACCACCCTCTGCTCGGGCACCTTCAGCCTTCCCCGTGGGCAGGTGTCATGGCAACACCTGAAGACCACCCCCATCGGCACCCCGCCCAGCGACTTCGACATCGCCATCACCGGCGGCACCGGTGCGTACGCCACTGTCCGCGGCTACGCTCACATCGCCCGCACCGCTGAGTCGGGCGGCGCCTTCACCCTCCATCTCCTGCACTGACCCCTCTCGCCACATGCACGCCCAGGGCTGAGCTCAAGCCCCGGTTCTCCTATGATGAACAGCGCGCACCGCCACGCCCTGATGCCGTGTCACGGAGCAACCGGGCCAGTGCGGATGTTTCGGCGGTCCTCCCGAGCACAGTGCGCGCGGCGGTCCGGGCATCAGACGCGTGCTCGCTGCCGTATCCGGCCTGGCGGAACAGCAAACTGCGTCGCGCCGACCGACGAGCACATGCCCACGCTGCGTTTCCCGCGGCCGCCTACCCGCTCGTGGGTCACGGAGCGGACTCCCTGCCCGACCCAGGCCCTGGAGCAGGCTCCGGTGCCCGCTTGGCGGGGCGGGAAGACCACATGCGTGCCAACAGCAGGAGAGCGGAGAGGCCGAACAGTACGGCGGTGATCAGTAGCCAGCGGCCGAGAAACACGTCATCGGGGAGGCCGGTGTAAGCCGTGAAGTTGTCCACCTGTCCCAGGATCAGGGGAAAGTAGGTCAGGAGCAGGACGCCGGAGAGGAAGACGGGCACCCGGACGTAGTTGATCCATCCCCACATCGGCGGGGTGCCCTCAGCGGCAGGTTCTCGACGTCGGCCCAGTACGGTCAGGGCGGCCCGGTCGGTGAGCGTATAGAGGGGGAGAAAGACCAGGTCGTGCAGGAGGGCCGCGCCGACGAACCACACGACGACCATCCACGGTTCGTCTCCGTCCAGCAGCCGGATACCCGCATACCCGGCCAGGGTGAAGGAGCACAGCACCAGCAGCAGGTGCAGCGGCGAAGCCCCGTAACGCGCCCGGAAGCCCCTCACGCGCCCTCCCCGAAAGTCAGCCGGGTGACCCATTTGGTGTTGTGGACCCCCGGGTTGGCCGGGACGATGACGCGAGCCGGATACCCGTGATCCAACGACAAGTCGGTTCCGTTGACCCGCAACGCCAGCAGCGAGCGCGCGTCGCGGACCTGGTTGTCGCGCAGCATGGCCGAGCGGAAGGCCCCGCTGCGCTGGGCGGATTCGACGAACACACCCGGCGCTCGGTCCGCGAAGCCGACGAGTGCGGCGAGGTCTGCCAGCCGCACCCCGCTCCACTCCTGGTTGTCGGTGGACCACCCTTCCACGCAGGCGATGGGCAGCGCCGCACTGTGTTGCGGCAACGCCAGCACCTGGTCGCGGGTGAGGATGCTCTCGCGGCCCCCGCCCCGCACGACCAGCCGCCAGCCGGGGCCAATATCGCGGGCACGGATTCCCACACCCGCCGCGGTCTTGTTGATCTGGAAACCGTTCGGTCCTTGCCCTGGCTCCTGGCCGTGCGGGGCGAGCAGGGCGGTGGTTCTGAGGGAACCGCCGATGCTCTGTCCGGCCGTCACCGCGAGCAGTACCAGGGAGCCCGCTCCCACCATGCCCAGAGCACCCCGCCGCGACATCGTCGGCGGGGCCGGGTCCGGGGTCACCAGGCCGGTCTCGTCCACGGCTGCTGCTTGCTTGCGGCCGATCGGCGTACGCAGCTCCACGCCGAGGGCGCCGCTGCGCAGTGTCCGCATCACCAGGGGAATGCGGAAGGCGATATGCACAACGAAGGCGCCGATGAACACCCACGCCCCGTAGAAGTGCAGGACGTAGAAGGAGCCGGGAAAGATGTAGTCCAACTGGATATTGAGCACACCGGTGGCGAACTCGAACAACACCCCGCCCACAAGCAGCAGCAGAGACAGCCGTTCGAGCACCTGGCTGACCGATCTCACAGGCGGCCAGGCGAACAGCCGGGGAATCACCGACCACAGCTTGGCAAGCAGCACCGGGATCAGCACGATGCCGAGCGTGACATGGACGCCCTGGTTGAGGCGGTACAGCCAGTACGGATCGGTGGGCCAGGCGAACAGATAGAAGCCCAGCCACCCCCTCTCGGGGGTCTGGTCATTGCCGGCAAGATCCGGGTTGTAGGCGGCGTAGGAGAGCAGCCCGGTCACGAACAACACCGGGACACCGACGAGCAGAACCGCGCCGAAAACCGACGTCAGCCACGGCCCCCGCAGAGGACTACGCCAAAAACCCGGCCGGGACGGACCGGCCGGCGGGCCCTCCCGCAGCATGACCGCAAGCCGTTCCCTCGACGCCTTTGGGCTTGAACCGGCCGTTGAAGTACCCGGAGGGCGGTCGCCTCCTTCGCGCCCCTCCGGCGGCTCGCCCGAGGATGTGCCGCGACCCCGGCCGCTAATTTCCTCGTGTCCCGCCGACGACTTGGTGCCGCTCACCCCGCCCGGATGCTCGTTCGTCGCATCCCCTTGTTGCGCTGACGTGCCGTCAGCGCCACGACGACCCGACCCGCCGGCGCTCGCGGCCGGCTCATCCGCCTTGGACGGCTCGTCCGTACCGTGTGTGTCGCCCATTGGATCCCTTGTGCGGTTCACGGAACGGCTGGCCACCGCCCAACGCCGAACAGTAGACCCGAATGTCAAGAATTGATGGTATTCGTTGCGTTCGTCTTCTGGTGACTCCGGCGCCGACCGACTGTCCCTGAAGCAACTGCCGAGGCAACGGCATCTCGCCTCTCGAACCCGACCTTGTGGAAACTGCCCGCCATGATGTGGCGAGCGCCTCCACACATCTGCGTCGCCCCTACGCATACGAAGAGATTCCCTGCCGCCGGCGCGACGCTTCTGCGCACCGCAGTGGCCGGGCCAACTGCCTCTCACCGCCAAGCAGTCGTTGAAAGTCCGCAATTCAGGACCATCATCCTCACTGTTTGGTGCCCCAGGCATGGTGACGATCGATACCTTGCCAGTACGGCGGGTCGCGGCGGGCAGGGATTGTGCAGGCCGGGGTGGGGGTTGGTGCGGGGTGGAGCGGGGGTTGTCCACGCAGGGCACGGCGGCCGCAGCGTCGACGCTGCTCGGCTTCGGCTCGGGGGTACTGGCCAACGTGGCCACGTCGCAGTGGACCTGGTCTGTTGGTGCCGGTCTGCTGGTGTGGGTCGCGGTGTGGGTCGGGTTCGAGGCATGGCGTGCGAGCCAGGAGCCGCATGCGGCGCCACAACGCGGTCCTGGTGGTGGCCGCGGCGTCGGCCACAGACGTGGGCGTGCGGAGGGAAACCATGAGCAACCGTGGATGGCTCCCCCGCTGGACCGGATGATCGAGCGACCCGAGCTGGCTGGTCGACTGGTGGCCGAGCTGACGGCACCGGAACCGAGCGAGGTCGGCATGACCACCGGGCTACGGGGGGCGGGAGGGTTCGGCAAGACGACCCTGGCGGCTTGGGTGTGCCACCGCCCCGAGATCGCGGAACGCTATCCGGGCGGTCTGCTGTGGGTGACTCTGGGCCAGGAGATCCACGGCGCGGACCTGGCCGAGCGAGCCAACGATCTGGCCTGGGCACTGAGCGGCCGGCGGCCAGTACTCTCCGATCCGGACGCGGCTGGAGCCGAGTTGGGCCGCCTGCTCGACGAGCACAGGCAGCCGGTACTGCTGATCCTCGACGATGTGTGGCAGGAGGCGCAACTGCGGCCGTTCCGATTCGGCGGGCGATGCTGCACCCGGCTGATCACCACCCGCATCCCCGACCTGCTGCCTCCCGGCGGCCCGCACATCGCGGTGGACGCCATGTCCGTCGACCAGGCCCAGCTGCTGCTCGCCGACGGAGTCACCGGGCTACCCGCAGAGACAGCGCAACGGCTGGCTCAAGCGGCCGGGCGGTGGCCGGTGTTGCTGAATCTGCTCAACGGCGTACTGCGTCGACGCATGGATCGAGGACAATCGGCGCAGGAGGCGGCCGAGCAGATCCTGCGCACCCTGGCCGCTGACGGGCCGACCGCGTTCGACCCGGCCCGACCGGCCGTGCGCAGCCGGGCTGTGGCCACCACGGTCGAGGCCAGCCTGGCGCTGTTGGCGCCGGAAGACCGGCACCGCTACCTCGATCTGGCCATCTTCCCCGAAGACGTTGCCATCCCCTTGGAAGTGCTCGAGCTGCTCTGGCCCAGTGTCCGCATCGACCGCCTGTGTGAGGAACTGACCGGGCTGGGGCTGGTCGCCGACTACCGGCTGGATGCGCCCGGGCCCCGCCTGGTACTTCACGATGTCATCCGTGCCTTCCTGCGCACCCGCTTCAGCGCCGAGGACCGGGCGGAGGTGCACCGGCGGCTGATCACCGCCGCTTCCGGGCTACTGGCCCACCGGGATGGCGGCCGGCCACGGCCGTGGTGGACCCTGCCTGTCGACGCCGACCACCTGTGGCGCCATCTGCCGCAGCATCTGGCCGCAGCCGGCGAGGGAGAAGAGCTGACCGCACTCGTTGGTGACCTGCGGTGGGTGGAGGCCAAGACCCGTAGGCTCGGCTCGGTGGTGGGAGTCACCGCCGACCTTGCGCTGGTGGACACCCCCGCCACCGACATGCTGCGGCAGGTACTCGAACGCGCCGCTTGCCTGCTCGGCCCGATCGATCCACCTGAGGCGCTGGGTGCGACGCTGGCCAGCCGGCTCCACGGTCTGCCTCAACTCGAAACGTCCCTGCACCGCTATCAGGACACGCTGCCCCGACCCCGGCTGGAACCCGCCTGGCCCCTGCCGGATCAGACCGACCCGGCCCAGCCACGCCCAGCCGGACATGTCGGCGGGGTGACCAGCTGTGCGTTCTCCCCCGACGGCACCCTGCTCGCCACCGCCGGCAACGACGACACGGTGCGGCTGTGGCAGGTCCCTCATGGCAGGGAGCAAACCGTACTCACCGGCCACACCGGCGGAGTGTGGGACTGCGCGTTCTCCCCCGACGGCACCCTGCTCGCCACCGCCAGCGACGACCACACGGTGCGGCTGTGGCGGATCCCCGACGGCACCCCGCAAGCGGTCCTGGCCGGGCATACCGACTGGGTGCACAGTTGCGCGTTCTCCGCCGACGGCACGCTACTGGCCACCGCCAGCAGCGACCGCACGGTGCGGCTGTGGCAGGTGCCCACCGGTCGCCGCCACTGCGCCCTGCGTGTTGCCAGCGACCTGACCGGGATCGCTTGGCACCCCGGCGCCGCTTTGCTCTGCGTCGCCGGCGGAATTGTTACGTACGCGCTGGCCTACGTGCCGTAGACAATCTGCGGCACAGTCGCACGGCAGAACGGCAGGCACCTCGTCAGACTCCCTCGGGTGTCCCGCGATACGCATGGTGCGGGCCCCGTGGTTCGGTCAGCATGTCGCGTCGTCCCGGCCCAGTGGAGCGCCCCGGGAGCCGCGTCGTCGCGACGCCGAAGGCGCCCCTGACTGGGCTCTCGGGCACTCACCATTCTCAACGGGCACGTTGTTAACACGTGCGTCAGGAAGGCTTCACCGCCGTCACGGCGGTGACGGTCACCTTGTTGTCGCACTCGGCGAAAAGCCCGTCTTCCAGGGCGACTTGGTGCGCCCCCGACCCCGGCAGGCCGACCACCAGCGTCGGGTACACGACGGGCTCGGAGCCGGACTTGCAGTAGCCGTCCGCCTCGCCCTGGACCTGGACGAAGGTCAGCTTCACCCATGCCTTGCCGCCGGGCGCCAGCCGCACCGGAGACGCCGATCCCGTGCGCGTCACCGTCAGCGGAGTGTTTTTCTGCGGGGAACCATTACCCGCCCCCGCCACCGTCGGGTGGCCCTGCAGAGTGCACGCGTGTCCAGAGGTGTTGGCGAACTCGACGACCGCCGCACCGATGCCCGTGCCCTCAGGGCGAACAGCGGCCTGATACGCGGTCGCCTTCAGCCCCGTCCCCGGACAGGTTCGGGCCTCGTCGCCCGCCGATCCCGTCCCCGAACCGGGCGTCGAGGGAGAAGCGCTCGCCGCCGGCAGCGCCGATGTGCCCCCCTCGGCCGGCTTTGAGGCAGCAGAGTCCGGCGCCCCCGAAGAGCCTCCTGCCGTCGGCGATCCGGACTCCGCTGCATCGCCGCCACCAGGCTGGCACCCTGTCACCAGCAGAATGGCCGCCGACGCCGCGACCATCGCCATCCCGGCTCTGCGGATGCTGTTTCCGTACTTCATGACGCCCCCCGATTGAGAAGTGGACAGGTACCGGCCTCTCGCCGGCACTCGTCACTGCAGACAGCGCCCGTCGGCGTCAGGTTTCCGCCATTGATCGTCTGTGACACATCGGTGACAATGCCGGATCAATGCAACCGCCCCGCGTCCCACCAGCATCGTCACGCCCATCAGCGCGCCTGCGGACGCCGGCCGGTTGGCCCCGCCCCGGTGCGGGCGGGGCCAACATTGGGATCTACCGGGACAGCATCCCGTTGGACACCGCGGCCGGCACAGGGGCGTAGCCGGTGGTCCGGGTGGTGAAGGTTCCCCGGCCCTGGGTCCGGCTGCGCAGCCGGGATGCGTAGCCGAACAACTCGGCCAGCGGCACGGTCGCGGTGATCACCGTTGTGCCGGCCCGGGCGGCCTGGCCCGAGACCCGGCCGCGTCGTGCCGCCAGGTCGCCGAGCACCCCACCCACGGCGTCTTCGGGCACGGTGGCGGTGACCTCAACCACCGGTTCCAGCAGCTCCATCACGCCGGCGCGCAGGGCTTCCCGAAGTGCGAGCCGGCCTGCTGTCCGGAACGCCATCTCCGAGGAGTCCTTGGAATGCGTGGCTCCGTCGGTCAGTGTGACCCGCAGTCCGGTCACCGGGTGGCCGCCGAGGGGGCCCTCGGCCAGGGCGTCCCGGCAACCGGCCTCCACCGCGCGGATGTACTCCTGCGGCACCCGTCCACCAGTGACGGTGGACCGGAACACGAAGTCCCCTGCGCTGCCGCCGACGTTGTCACCGGCGTCGCCGGCCGCAGTCTGAAGGGCATCCACGTCGAGGACGACGTGAGCGAACTGGCCGGCGCCTCCGTCCTGCTTGACGTGCCGGTACACCAGTCCGGACACCCCACGGGCGACCGTCTCACGGTAGGCCACCTGCGGCCGCCCGACGCCCACATCCAGCCCCTGGGCGCGGCGGATCTTCTCCACCGCGACCTCCAGATGCAGCTCGCCCATCCCCGACAACACCGTCTGACCGGTCTCGGGGTCGGTCCGGACCGCCAGTGAAGGATCCTCCTCGATCAGCCGTGCCAACGCCGACGCCAACCGGCCGGTATCGAGGCTCCTGCGGGCCTCGACCGCTACAGAGACCACCGGATCGGCCACCGTGGGCGGTTCGAAGACCAACGGCGCCGCGGCTGTGCACAAGGTGGCCCCCGCGCAGGCGGCCTTCAGCCCGATCACAGCGACGATGTCCCCGGCCACCGCCCTGTCCACCTCCGCGTGCCGGTCGGCCTGCACCCGCAGGATCCGGCCGACCCGCTCGGTGCGGCGCGCGCCTACGTCGAGCACTGCGTCTCCCTTCTGGATCGTTCCCGAATACACGCGCAGGTAGGTCAGGCGCCCCGTGGCAGTCGAATTCACCTTGAAGACCAATGCGGCGAACGGCGCCGCCGGGTCGCAGGCTCTCTCCTGCACCGTGCCGTCCAGGGTGCCGCGTACCGCCGGCACGTCCAGAGGCGACGGGAGGTACGCCCCGACAGCCTCCAGCAGCGGCTCGATCCCGCAGTTGCGGTATGCCGATCCGCACAACACCACCACGCCCTCACCACTACGGGTCAGGTCGCGCAGTGCTGCGGCCAGAGTCTGTGCGCAGACCGTCGACTCCGTGCAGAACTCCTCCAATGCAGTCGGGTGGAGTTCCGCCACGGCCTCCTCGAGCAGTCGGCGGCGACGGTGCGCCTCCTCCCGCAGGGCGTCAGGCACCGGGCCCTCCTCGAACGTGTCGCGGCCGGCGCCCCAGACCAGCGAGCGCATACGCAGCAGATCCACCACCCCAGTGAACCCGTCCTCCTGCCCGATCGGCAGCTGGACCACCAGCGGGACCGTATGCAACCGTTCCCGGATCGACTCGACCGCCGTGTCGAGGTCGGCACCGGCGCGGTCCAGCTTGTTGACGAATGCGATCCGCGGCACTCCGTGACGGTCGGCCTGCCGCCACACCGACTCGCTCTGCGCTTCGACTCCCGCGACAGCATCGAACACCGCGATCGCGCCATCGAGCACTCGCAGCGAGCGCTCCACCTCGTCGGAGAAGTCGACGTGGCCCGGTGTGTCGATCAGATTGATCCGGTGACCGTTCCAGACGCAGCTCACCGCCGCGGCGAAGATGGTGATCCCACGGTCGCGCTCCTGTGAGTCGAAGTCGGTGACGGTCGTGCCGTCATGGACCTCGCCCCGCTTGTGGGTGGCGCCAGTGACGTACAGGATCCGTTCGGTGATGGTGGTCTTGCCGGCATCAACGTGGGCGAGGATGCCCAGATTTCGGACGCCGGTCAGCGGACTGGTGGAATGCAGGTCGGTACGCACGGCCCAAGGCCTTTCAGGATGATCGAGATCAGGGCAGCGCGATTCCCGGACGAAACGGCCTGGGGTCAAGCCGGCAGCATCCCCTGATCCAGCATCATCCGCTGGTGCAGCACGACGGCATCGGGACGTACTCGGCCAGTCGGCTCACCGGGCAGGCAGGGATCAGGCGTTCGTCACGGACGTCCAGTGGCGGCCGCGCAGCCGGCACTGGGCACACATGGACATCAGGATCACGTCGTACCGTGAACGGGGAACGACGACAGCGGTGCGGTAACGCACGGTCGGCTCCCCTCACTTGTCGAAGCGCGCACTGCGATGTCGTGGCAGCGCGCGTGGCGAGTGTAGTAAGCCAGGATGAGCCCGTGCACCGGATTTTCGAGCCGGTGGTCCGGGCGGCTTTCGCCGTGAACCGCTCGACCGCCGCGGTCCACTGCCTTCCAGCCGACGAGGATCCGACAGGCCGCCTCGGTGGGGTCCGCTTCCGACATGCGGTCCGTGCCTCAGCGGCGGCTCCGGAAAGTTCGGCGCACGTCGTCGATCCAGGCGCCGGGGACTTCCCAGGGGATGAAGTGGCCGCCTTCGTCGTGGGCGGTGAGATTGACGTGGTTGTACCAGTCGGCGCGGTCGCCTGCGAGCCAGTTGTCGACGCGCTGCTGTGCGGTGGTGACGCCGGGCGGGTTCTCGTAGCCGACGAAGGTGATGCCGGTGGGGGCTTCGATGGCGGGCGTCCGGGGGTGCGCGGGGGTCCAGGGGTAGCGGTTGGCGTTGGCGTAGTAGCGCATCGAGGTGCCGATGGCGTTGCTGGCCCAGAAGATCGTGGCGTGGGT
Source organism: Streptomyces sp. NPDC060064 (assembly GCF_042736455.1). Lineage (NCBI taxonomy): Bacteria > Bacillati > Actinomycetota > Actinomycetes > Kitasatosporales > Streptomycetaceae > Streptomyces > Streptomyces sp. NPDC060064. The sequence continues at coordinate 133,862 of NZ_JBHWWF010000005.1, read as the reverse complement.
GAGGAGTTCGTCCTTGGTGAAGACGGTCTCGATGTCGCCGTGGTTGTCGCTCCAGTTGACCCAGCGTTCCAGGATCCAGGCGAGCAGGCCGACGGGAGAGTCGCTCAGGCCGTACGAGAGCGTGCTGGGGTCGAGGACGTGGGCGGCCAGGTGGACGGCGAAGCGGCGGTCGAAGGCGATGATCCGGGCGTGGATGTCGTCGGGCAGTCCGTCGGGGATGGGCCGGCCTCCGCTGAGGTCCCAGGCGCGGTCGCCGTTGAAGAAGGTGAGCTTCAGACCGGAGCCGATGTGGATGCCGTGCAGCTCGTCCGCGTACTTGTGGCCGAGTTGGCCGGTGACCAGGGCGCCGATGTCGCAGCCGCCGGCGGCGTACCGGGTGTGGCCGAGGGTGTCGGTCATGAGGGTGTGCCAGATGTCGGCGACCTTCCAGAAGTTCATGTCCGGGTGATCAGGCAGCGGGGTGGAGAAGCCGAAGCCGGGCAAGGAGGGGACGATGACGTCGAAGGCGTCGGCCGGGTCGCCGCCGAAGGCGGCGGGGTCGGCGAGGGGGTCGATGACCTTGGACCAGTGCCAGAAGGTCCAGGGCCAGCCGTGGGTGAGGATGAGCGGGATCGGGGCGGGGCCGACTCCGGGTTTGCGCATGAAGTGGACCGGTACGCCGTTCACACGCACCTGGTAGTGCTGGTAGGCGTTGATGGCGGCTTCGGCCTTGCGCCAGTCGAAGTGGTGGAGCCAGTACTCGGCCAGTTCCTGGAGGTAGGCGCGGCCAACGCCGTAGAACCAGTCGCTGTTTCCGGCGTCGTCGGGCCAGCGGGTGAGCTCCAGTCGCCTCCTGAGGTCGTCCAGTACGGCGTCGGGCACGTGGACGGGCGTAGGGTCCAGCGGCAAGCGCGGTGTGTCTGCCACGGTGGATTCCTTCCTGTGCGGGAGGAGCGGCGCCGCCGGGTGTCAGAGCCCGCTGTCCATGAGCGCGGCCATGCGGGTCAGCGCGGGAAGGGCGGCGGCGATGGAGTGCCGTTCCTCGGTGGTGAGTTGATCGGCCAGTTGGGAGAAGCGGCGGACCCGTTCCTGGCGGCGGCCGTGGATAACCCGCGCGCCGGCGTCGGTCACCCGGACCAGGACGGCGCGGCGGTCGTCCGGGTCGGGTTGGCGTTCGACCAGTCCCTCGCGTTCCAGGCGGGTGACGAGCTGGGTGACGGCCGGCTGGGTGATCTGCTCGGTCGCTGTCAGGGCGGTCAGCCGCATGGGGCCTTTGCGGGTCAGGGTGTGCAGGACGGACAGCGTGGTGAAGCTGTGCTTCTCGCCGACCGGGAGCCGGATGTTGCTGCGGGTGAACTCCTCTATGGCCGAGGCGAGTTCGTCGGCGTCGAAGTCCGGGTTGCGGTGTCCTGCCATGAACCCGAATGTATCACTGACTTATTAAGCTGCTTATGCAATTCCGCGTCGCGCCGCCGCGCGGCTGACGGACCTGATGCCATCGACCCGGGTGACGGCGCCCTCCCGGAGATGCGTCGTGGCCGTGCAAGTCGCCGGAGGTACGACCCGGTGCTGTCGCCCGACTCGGCCGCGCTGCCCTTTGGGAGTGCCGTCATGGCGCTGAGCTGTTGACGGCGTCATCCAGGGCGACGTCGTCGCGCAGCATGCTGTAGCGAACCCCGTCCCGCCAGCGTCCGGCCCGGAACACGACGCTGCGCGTCACGCCCTCCCGAGTGAAGCCGCACTTCTCCAGCGCGCGCCGCTCACCGATGTTCTCCGCCTCGGTGTCCGCCTCAAGCCTGACCACCTGGGTGTACGTAAACAGGTAGTGGCACAGGGCCCGTTGGGCTTGGGTGCCGATGCCGCGACCCCGGGAGTCGGGCAGTAGTTGGGCGCCGATGTTCCAGTAGTAGGAAGTGCGGGAGGCCACCATCTTCCGCCAGGCGACGAAGCCGTGCCGTTCGGCGCCGGTCACCACCAGAAGCTGGCCACCGTCCTCGCCGAGCAGGCCGTTCTCCGCCCAGCGGCGCCGCCAGACTCCCGGGTCGGACCAGCCGTGCCACTGGAACGGCCCGGCCGCCTCCGGTTCGGTCAGGAACCGTTCGAGCAGCGGGAGATCGGGCTCGGCCATGGGCCGCAATGTCACGTGATCGTCGCTCATCGGGCAGACATTAATTCACCGGTCCGGACCGGCAAGGGCCGGGCGAACTCCGCCAGTGCGGTGCGCTGTGTCCGGTCCAGGAGTTGCGAAGAGCGAGCGAACTGCGGTGAGAACCGGTGAAGTTCATCGCCGCGGAGCTGATGGCGTCGGGGCGGTATGCGGCCCAGGTGCCATTTGTGATCTTTCTACAACATGCCAGTCGGAAGCCTGGCGGGGCTCTCGTTCGCGCACAGCACTCGCTCCCCGAAAGGATGGCCCGGCAGGCGAACGCCACTCGACGCCAAGCCGGTCAAGGGGGAGCTTCATGAACGACGGGTACTCGATTTTCGCTGGGACGATCGCTGACCTTACGTACCCAGAGGTAGAGGCGGCAGCCGAGCGGGGAGCATGCGTTCTGCTGCCCACCGGGGTCATCGAACAGCACGGCCCTCACCTGCCACTGGGCACCGATGCCTACGGTGCCTACCAACTCTGCCGACTCGTGATGGCAGAGCTGGAGCAGCGCGGGGTGGAGGCTCTGATCGCCCCGCCGGTCTTCTGGGGGATCAACCAGGTGTCGTCGGCGTTCGCCGGAACGTTCCGTACCCGCCCCGAGACCGCCGTAGCTCTGCACACCGACATCCTGGACTCCCTGGCCACGGACGGGTTCGACCGGATCTTCGTGATCAATCATCAGGGGGACATCGCACACAACCAGATGCTGCTGGATGTGGTGCAGCGCCAGCACGAGCAAGGACGCGCCGGGGTCGTGCTGCTGGAACCCGACTTTATCGCCGACCGGCTCGGTTGCTCGCCGACCCCCGCTCTGGCCTCCTTCGCCATGCAGCCGCTGTTTGAGGGCCTGGAACTGACGGGCGAACTCGGCGTTCACGCCGAAGAGATCGAAAGCGCCCTGATGATGCGCTGGTTCCCCGAACTCGTCGACTACGACGCCATGGCCGGACTGAAGCCGACGGGCCTGAGCCCCGATGACCTCGCAGAATGGCGGAAGGGAGGCGAGCACGCCCGCCGGGTGACACCGCAGGGATTCTTCGGTGCACCCAGCCCCCGCGACCCCTTCCTCTGGCGCTTTCACCAGCGCATGGCCGCAGCCATGGCGGATCTTGTGACCGCGTCGCTGTCACCTTCTCACCGAGCCTGATGATGGTGCGGCATTCATCGGTCAGTTCATGTCGACGCACCAGCAGATGACTCCAAGAGCACTTCGAAGGCGGACCCTAGCCCGACCAGGTGCCGAGACTCATCTCGGCAGTGATGCCGGGCCCGAAACCGGCCAGCAGACCTTTTTGCCCGTCAAGGGCTGATGCCTCGTCGAACATGCGGGCCAGGGCATCGAGCACCACGGCGCTGGCGATGTTGCCGTACTCGGTGAGCGTGGCGCGACTGAAGCGGAACACTTCGGGGCGTACATCGAGGAAGCGGCTCAGGTCATCCAGGATCCGCGGACCGCCCGCGTGGATGACGTAGAAGTCCAGCTTGGAGGCGTTCCACTGGTGCTGTTCGGCAACGGCACGCAGCGCCGGGGCGAGCGGCTCCATGGTCCCGGGCACGCGCTTGTCGAGCTGGAAGTGGAACCCCGTCGGCCGGACCGCGTAGGAGATCCAGTCCTCGGTGTGAGGGATGAGGTAAGAGCCGTTGAATTCCAGTCGGATCCCGATGCCACCGTTGCCTCGGACCGCTGCGGCGGCGATCCCGTCGCCGAACAGGCCATTGGACAGCAGCGATCCCACGCCCAGGTCGCTGGGCTGGTAGCACAGCGAGCAGAACTCACAGGCGACGACGAGCACATTGGCGTCGGGGTACGCCGTGCAGAAGTCGTGGGCGCGGTTGACGGCCGCACCGCCTCCGGCGCATCCGAGTTGCGCGATGGGCAGCTGCCGGGTTTCCGGGCGGAAACCCATCGTGTTGATGAGCCATGCGGTCAGCGACGGCATCATGAAGCCTGTGCAGGAGACATAGACGATCAGATCGATCTCCTGCGGCTCGAGTTCCGCGTGATCGAGCGCCTGGCGCACCACGGCGGGCACTCGGGCTTTGGATTCCGCTTCGTAGACGGCGCTGCGGGCATCGAACCCCGGGTGTTGCAGCACCTTTTCTATCGGCTGGATCAGATGTCGCTTCTGTACCCCAGTGTGCTCGATCAGACTCAGGATCAGAGGGAGTTGCGGATGGTCTGCATGCAATCGCGTTGCCAGTTCGAGGGTTTCCTCGTTGGTGATGACGTTGTCGGGTACCGTTACTGCCGGTTTGCACAGAACCGCCATGGATATCCTCCCAGCGTCTGATGGTCCATACGGCACAGCCTTGGCCGGATTTGGGGTCATTCATCAGGTGACACGCGCGCGGCTTGATGCGCGCGGAGGGCGAAGTGGGCGAAGAGCGCCCGGCGCTTCCGGCGGCGTTGAGGCCGACAATCCTGAGACGGCGCAGACAGGTCGACCGTCGCGAGCAGAGCGAGCAGAGCGCTCGCCTTACGACTGGATCCGCATCCGCCACGCGGTTGGCCAACGACCCACAACGCTACGCCAGGCGATTGGAGCCTGCATGCCGACCGCGGCACCGATTCGCATCCGACGCGAGGGTCACCCGTTCGGAGCATTGCGGCTGGTCATCGGCCGGCCGGTCGGTTGAAGTGGACGGTGGATTCGTTCGACCTCCGCAGCCGTCCTGTGCGCTCCATGCCGCCACTGGACGCGCGCAGGCGCCGACAACGGGCGCCGTCTGATCGCCGGGGACCGACGGCACCGCCGGCTTCTGCCTCGGCATGTGGACCACCAGTGGTACGCCCACCCTGCCCATTGCGCTGTCCGGCTCGGAAGGACCCCCACATGACGCCAGCAGCACCCCCGGAGAACAACAAGCAGCTGACCATCGGAGGCGACCTGACGATCAACCGCCTCGGCTTCGGCGCGATGCACCTCACCGGCCCCGGCATGTGGGGACCGCCGGAGGACCCCGACAACGCCATCGCCGTGCTCCGCCGCGCCGTGGACCTGGGTGTCACCTTCATCGACACCGCCGACGCCTATGGGCCCGGCGACAACGAACGCATCATCCGTGAAGCTCTGCATCCCTACCCCGGCGAACTGGTGATCTGTACGAAGGGCGGCATGCTGCGCTCCGGGCCGGACGACTGGCCGGACGAGGGCGAGCTGTACATCGTCCCCCTGGGCCGTCCGGAATACCTCCGCCAGCAGGTCGAGATGAGTTTGCGCAACCTCGGCGTGGAGCGCATCGACCTGTACCAGCTGCACAGCATCGATCCGGCCGTGCCTCTGGCCGACCAGCTCGGCGAACTGGTCAGGCTCCAGGAGCAGGGCAAGATCCGCCACATCGGTATCTCCGGACAGCCCGGAGTCACAGTGGAGCAACTCGAGCAGGCCCGCAAGACCGCGGCTCTCGTCGCAGTGGAGAACCGCTACAACGTCGCCGACCGCGTCGGCGGAGACGCCCTGCGCTATGCGGAGGAGCACCGTATCGCCTTCATCCCCTGGTTTCCCATGGGGCACGGAGAGCTCGTCGGGCCCGACGGTCTGCTCACCCCGATCGCCGCGCGGTACGGCGTGACGGCCTCGCAGCTCGCCCTGGCCTGGCTGCTGCACTGCTCACCGGCCACCCTGCTGATCCCGGGCACCGCTTCCCTCACCCACCTGGAAGAGAACATGCGCGCGGCCGACATCCGGCTGAGCGACGACGACTGGAACGCCATCACCTACGAGGTCGACCGCAGCCGGTCCGCCGGCATCGCCCCCGTGCCGGTGCGCTGAGCGTCAACCACGCGACGACGGAGAACTCATGGACACCTCATACGTGCACCCCAATGCCACCGTTCTGCGCTCCTTGTACGCGGACCTCGCCCGCATCGCCGAATACATCGCTGACGACGTGGTGCTGCACACCGCGCAGCGAGGGATCCTCGGCCGGCCGTCGAAGGTTCACGGCAAGGAAGCCGTCCTGGCGCATGAACGCGACCTCATCCGCCTGACGGGCCACACCCTGGTCATGGACGTGGAGCACATCACAGCCAACGACGAATTCGGGGCAGTGCTCGGAACACTGCGAGCACATCGCGACCGCCGGGACATCGCGATGCCCTTCTGCGGACTGTGGCGCTTCAAGGGCGGCAGGATCGTCGAGCACTGGGAGCACGCGTATGACCCGCTGCTCCTCGACCGGTCCCTGACCGGCGGTACCGAACCCGTGACGCCCTGAACGCTGGTCGGCCCGCCGAGCCCGTGCGGGCGCGGTGGGGCCGATGCCCGTCCGGGCCCGTCTCCCTCTGGCACCTGATGCGCGACGACGGCCGTCCGGCCGTCTGTTGGGCGCAGGAAGATCAGCCTGGCGCCGGGGAGATCACCGCACGGCGTTCATGACATCCTGTGACATCACAACTCGCCGGGACTGGATCGGCGGACGTCCGGGGGTTACGGGGAAGGTCGATGAGGCTCTGCTTCCTGGTGGAGGAGCACTACCGTCACGACGGCATGCCGATTGAGGTGATCCGTCAACTGACATCTTGGGGACACCAGGTGGACGTGCTGCGGCCGGGCGGTTCCCTGCTGCGCATGACCGAGACGGTGCAGGCGGGCACCCATGACGCTTGGGTTCTCAAGACCGTCTCCGGCGGCCCAGGGCTCACCTTGCTCGAAGCCGCCGCCGCGGCCGGGATGACGACAGTCAACGACGCCCGGTCGATACGAGGTGTACGGGACAAGGCACTGGCCGCGGCGATCGGTCGCAGCCGCGGGCTTCCGCTGCCACAGACCTACGCGGCGGCGCGGCCCGAGCTGCTGGCGGAAATACCGGCGTCGGAGTACCCGCTGGTGGTCAAGCCCGCCGACGGAAGCTCGGGGCGGGCCGTGTACCTGGTGTCGTCACCGGATCGACTCGCCGCGATGGTCCCCGAACTGGCGAGGGAGGGCATGCTCATCGCCCAGCCGTATGTGACCAACCCGGGCATCGACGTCAAGGTGTACTGCGTCGGCGGCGAGCTGTACGCGACCGAGCGCTGCTCCCCGCTCCACCCGGACCGCTCGGTGCGAGAACGCCGCGTTCCGCTGTCGGCCGAGGTGGCCGGGATAGTCGCCCAGGTCGGGGCGGTCTACGGCCTCGATCTGTACGGCGTGGACGTGCTGCTGGGACCCGACGGTCCTGTGGTCGTCGATGTGAACGATTTCCCGAGTTTCCGTCAGGTCCCTGACGCGGCGGCCCGGGTGGCACGAGCCGTGCTCGGGCTGGCCCGCACAGGCCAGGCGTCCGGCGCGGCCACGCTGCCCTCCCCCCGTCCGCCGGAACAGCGCAGCGAGGCCGCCGGGTCGTCGTTGACACCGCGCCCGCACCCTGAGCAGGTCCCGACTCCGGTGCAGGTTCCTGCGGCGGCGGCTGAGAGCGCATGAGGATTGGTCTGATCACGCCCGAGCCCGACCATCCGCTGCTGGCCGCCACCGCCGCCCTGCTCACCCCCGAGCATCGAGTGGAGACGCTGGACCCGAAAACGGTGGTCGACGTCCTCGAGCCGCTCGCCGACGTCTACCTGCTGAAGTCGCGTACGCCACGTGCCCTGGCCCTCGCCCGCGACCTGGAGCAGCGGGGCGCCCCAGTGGTGAACTCGGCTGCGGCGACCACTCTGTGCCAGGACCGTACGGCGATGGCGGAACAGGCCCGGCGGGCCGGCCTTCCGTTCGCCGCCACCCGCACCTTCACCGCGCTCGCTCAGCTGGCGTCCGGCCCACGGCTCCCCGGCCCGGTCGTGGTCAAGAGCCGCCACAGCCGAAAGCACGACCTGGTGGCCCGCATCGACAACGACGGACAACTGCGGGAGCTCGCGGCCGCATACCCACAGGAGCCGGTCGTGGTCCAGGAGTTCGCACCGAACAGCGGCTGGGACCACAAACTGTGGGTGGTCGGGGACCAGCTCTTCGCCGCCCTGCGCCGTTCCGAACTCTCGCCCGCAGGGCGGGCCTCCGCACGCCCGCTCGCCCTCGATGATCTGCCGCCCGGCTGGCCCGCCTTCGCGCGGCGGGTCGGCGAGGTCTTCGAACTCGACGTCTACGGCGTGGACGTCATCGACACGGGCGACGGCGCCCCGCTGATTGTGGACATCAACGCCTTCCCAGGAGTCCGGGGTCAGGCCGGTGCTCCGGAGGCCCTGGCGGCACTGACCCTGCGCAGAACGAAGCGGTCATCGACTGCCGGCACTCGGCGGGTGACCGGGGCGCGGGGCAAGTCGAGCGCGACTGCAGCCACTCCTGCTTCCTGACAGGCCGGCGTACTTGAAATACGAAGGAGTGACGCCGCTGATCGTCCTGTCGGCCAAGCAGCCGCCGGGTCGTGAGGACCGGTGGGTGAGGCCGGGACGGCGACCCGCTCGGCGCATTGTGCGGGACGTCCGGCGTGTCCAGGGGACATGGGCACGAGGCTCCGTCACTAATGGCAGGTGATCGGTTCACCCAGGCGTCGTGGGAGGCGGCGCGGCGGGGCCCTACCTTGCGAGGAACGCACATGAGGAAGCTGCTGCCCACACGGCTGCGTGTCTGCGGGAAGTCCGCCGGTCCCGCGCGCACCGGCCCTGCGCCCGCCGGACGGCGGGTCCTGCTGCCCGCCCTGCTGCTGGGCCTGACGGCATGGCTGACGCCCACCCCGCAGGCTGTCGCCGACCCGCAGTCGGGCCACGTCGCCGCCTCGCAGCGGACCATCAGGGCCTGGGGATGGAACCAGTACGGCCAGGTCGGTGACGGCACCACCACCGACCGCTTCACACCCGTCACCGTCCCCGGGCTCACCCGGGTCCGCGCCGCCGCGGGCGGCGTGCATCACAGCCTCGCCGCGCTCTCCGACGGCACCGTGAAGGCGTGGGGGCTCAATCTGACGGGGCAGCTCGGTGACGGCACCACGACCGACCGCCTCACACCCGTCACCGTCCCCGGGCTGTCGCACGTCCGAGCTGTGGCGGCGGGCCTACACCACAGCCTCGCCCTGCTGGATGACGGCACCGTGAAGGCCTGGGGCCGCAACTCGACCGGGCAGCTGGGCGACGGCACCACGACCGACCGCCTCACACCCGTCACCGTCCCCGGCCTCACCCGCGTCCGCGCCATCTCGGCCGGGGCGAACCACAACCTGGCCCTGCTCTCCGACGGCACCGTCAAGGCCTGGGGGTTCAACGACTCCGGTCAGGTCGGCGACGGCACCGAGACCGACCGCCTCACGCCCGTCACCGTCCCCGGCGTGACCCGGGTCCGCGCCGTAGCCGCCGGTGGGTATCACAGCCTCGCCCTGATCGCCCCCCGCGTGGGGTGCGGTTCCTGCACGGGAGGCACCGTCATCGCCTGGGGAAACAACGAGCTCGGCCAGCTCGGCAACGGGCCGCTGCGCGAGCGCGCCGGGAGGTCGGTGCCACCGGCCCAGGTCACCGGGCTCAAGAACGTGCGCGCGATCGGCGGCGGCTGGGCCCACAGCCTCGCCGTGCGGGCCGACGGCACGGCCAAGGCCTGGGGATGGAACGCCTACGGCCAGCTCGGCGACGGAACCCTCACCGACCGCAGGGCCCCTGTCACTGTCACCGGGCTCACCGGCGTCCGCACCATCGCCGGGGGAATGTTCCACAGCATCGCCCTGCTGCGGAACGGCACCGTCAAGGGCTGGGGGCACAACGCCGCTGGGCAGCTGGGCGACGGCACCGTCACCGATCACCAAACGCCCGTCCCGGTCACTGGCCTCACCAGCGTCCGCGCCGTCTGGACAGGCGGAGGTCACAGCATCGCCGTCTGAGCCCGCGCCCACACCAGCCGCTTCACTCCCCGCCAGGGAGGCGGCGCGGGAGCGAAGCGGCTGGTGTGGGGGCGTCCCCGCGTGTGCGGGGGACTCCTACGAGGCCCTGAGGCATTGCTGCCCGGGGCTGTGTGGGACCGCCCACCCGGTACAGACATCGCCGTCGTACAGCGTCCCTACCACTGCAACCCATACACGTCGCGTCTGGCGACAGCGGCTGACGTCAGAATGCTGCGAGCAAGTGCTGCCCGAGCGGCCGGATGGAGAGCCGACTGAGGCCGCCCACTGAAACCGCTCATGACCAACCCATCGACATCCGATTTCCAAATCCGCTGACATTTCGATGCCCAACGGCAATGAATCCCATATCGGGGTTGATCGCTGTTTCGGCTTGCCGTCACCGCAACGCATTCACATAACGGCGACTTGTGTACCGGGCGCCTCAAGCGGCAACTGACCTGCAGCGTTGCCCTTCAGAAGCAGATGCTTAGGCCGCCACCCATCTCCTGGTCAACTGAATTCCGCGCGCCGGTGCGGACTGGTGCCGGACTTTGCCTATCGGAGCCGCCGAAGATCTCGACAACGGGGGCGCCGGCAGCGGTCGGCTGCGACGCATACCCGAAATGCGCTCTTCGTATTCGCATGCAAGTCTGGTAGCAGCCCATCGTCCGACATCCGCTACAGGAGGCACGATCGTGGGCAAGAAACAGAGCCGGCAGAATCGCGGCGCCCGCACCGGCGGCCATGAGCGCAGCGCCACCGTGGAGGCGAAGGAGCAAGCGAAGACATCGGCCGCGCAGGAGACGGTGCGCCCGATCGCGGAGCCGGTCTCCCATAAGCAGCAGCGGAAGTTCGGCCACAACTGACACTCCGGCGATCTTTTGCCGTCAACGTCGGCAGGGTCAAGGTCCGCCCCTGGGCCCTACCGCGGCACCGAGTCCGGACCGAGCGCGTGGGACCAGCCACCGCCGCGCACCTGAAGCAGGGTTTCATGCCCCGCTTCCCTTCGACGTCCCGCCTCGCGAACACGGAGGGGGTACATGACGGGACGGGCGGATCAGCGCGTCGATCGCGCCGTGGGCTGCGCCGGTGCCTCCCATCATCGGACTGCCGTTGCCGGACGCACTGTTCAAAGACAGGATCACGCCCGATCCCTGCGCGGTCATCCGGCGGGCCGCGGCACGGGCGGTGATGGACTGGCAGGCGATGCCCTGCACGACCGGCCGTGTGGAGTCCTCGTCGACATCTCGGTAGCGGCACGCCGTGGAAGTCTCCACGCGGCACGAGGTTGAGGGAGATGTCGATCCTGGTCCCGCACGCTCGACGACCGAGGCCGCGTGAGCCTCGACGGCTGCTTCGTCACGGGCGTCGAGCACGTCGTACGCGGCACCGGTCTCGGCGGCGCCCGCCGCCTGACGCACTCACGGATGATCCACAGGAGCTGGACAGTTACTCGTCCGCGCCGGCCGTGAGCGATACGGGTCAGGTGCGTCCGTAGCGGTTGGTCTGGTCGGCGAACTCCCGCGCCATGTCGGCGCTGACTGTCGGTCGCGTACTGCCGATGGTCCTCAGATAGTCATCGGTGCTGGGATGGGCCCTGTCCCCGGTGTCCAGCGTGCGTTCGAACAGGGCCTGGGCGACCGTGCGGGCGGCCTGCGCAATGTCGGCGGGGGTGAACCCCTCGCTGGCCTCGGCCAGGACCGGAATGTCGGCCTCGGCTCCGGCCCTGGCGAGGTAGCTGGTCCACAGGGCGCACCTGGCCTCCTGGTCGGGTGGACCGACCGGGAGTACGTAGTCGAAGCGGCCGTGCCGGAGGAACGCCGGGTCCAGGGCGGCTACGTTGTTGGTGGCGCAGATCAGCAGTCTGTTGTCGCGGTCCCGGAACCGCACGATGGACTTGAGCAGTTCGTTGACCACTCCGACGGTAGCCGGGTCGGCGTTGCTTCGTGTGCCGGCCACCTCCTCGACCTCGTCGATGAAGACCAGGACGTGGTCGAGCTGGGCCAGCTCGTCGAACCGGCGGCTCAGGCTCGTGGCGAGACCTTCCTCCAGCGCGAGCCGGGACGGGAAGAGCTCGACGAAGGGCCACCCGAGACGACCGGCCACCGCACGGGCGAAGGTGCTCTTTCCGGTGCCGGGCGGGCCGAACAGCACCACGGCCCGGGGCGGTTCGACGCCGTGCTGGGACGCGAGTTCCGGATGTGCCAGCGGCAGGACCAGACGACGCTCGATGAGCCGCTTCTCCGCGGCCATCCCGGCCAGCTTGTTCCAGGCCCCGGTATCCGGCATGGCTGCTCCGAGAGAGGACAGCACCACCACGTCCTGGGCCGTCACCCCTTGGGACTTCTCGAAGTAGATCAGACCCTCGCGAGGTCTGAAGCCGGAATTGCGCAGTGCGGTGGCGGAGGCCTCATGGTCGGGAAGAACCGCACCGAAGGTTCTGCAGCCCATGCCCTGCAGCCGGTGTTCCAAGGCGGACAGCAGCGCGGAGCCCAGTCCGAGATTCCGCCATGCGGGGTGCAGACTGAGCCGCAGGACCCAGGCCCGGTCGCCCTCCAGCCGACTCACGGCCACTCCGACGAGGTGACCGTCGGCGACGGCGACGACGGTCGGATGAAGTGCCTGGAGCGCAGCGACGACATCGGAGAGCCGGAACACCGGCGGCAGCTCGGGGCTGGTCGCCTCGGTGTCCAGTCGGACGACCGCTTCCAGATCGTCCGGAGCGAAGTCCCTCACGTGCCAGCCGGCCACGCTTCGCCTCCAGTCGGCGTCGCCCCTCCTCCCATGATCGGCCCCCGCTCACGACCCCGCCTGTCCGGTGGACAGGAGCCAGCCGGACGCCGGGTGGCGTCGGGGCCGAGGAGGTCGTATACGGCTTGGGGGCCGTGGTTGCAGCGTCCGTCGGCACGTGTCGGCGGACCGCGACACCTCGTCGATCAGCGATCCAGATCGTCGGTCAGGCACCCAGAGTCTGGCAGGCGGGGCAGAGCTCGTAGCGGCCATCGTTCACCACGCTCCCCCAGCCGCGGCACTCGTCGCAGTCGCGAGCCAGGGCGATGTTCGCGCGGGGGGCAGGAGCGTTGGGGTGGGCTCCAGTGGTCATCAGGTCGTGTTCCTCGGGTAGAGGGCTATACATGGCAAAACTATGACATACGGTGCATATCTATGCAACGACTTTCCTGTGACTCGATACGCGTGGATCACATCGGTCTCGCGTCGACGGCAGCCCCGGCGGCGCGCCATGTCAGTACCGCTACCCAGGGTCCGCCGTGAAGTAGCCAGGGGGCGCTCGAAAGCCTCGGCGCCCACGTGGCCCGCAGATGCATTTCGGGCCTTCCAGGGGTGGCGGTAGCCGCCGACGGAAGGGCATCACATGCGTCACCCACGGCCCCTCCCGGGCTTGTCACAGGCGCCTAGGGTCGCCAGGTGCGCAGATGCTCGGCGACGCGGCCGGCGGTGCAGCGCGGGTCGTACAGGTCGCGAGCCAGGGCGGTGAGCTCCTCTCGGGTGGGAGCGACGGGGATGCCACTGGCCTCGAGGTACATGACGGCGACGGCGCAGGCGACCGTGAGGTTGGAGCGCTCCAGCCACCGGCAGCGGCCCAGCGTGTGGACCAGAGCAGCGGCGCGCGCGAAGGGGCCGCCGTAGACGGGTTGTTCCAGGAGCTCGGCGCGGTGGCGGGCGACCGCACTGATGGGCACGCCGAGGTCGTCAGGGGCGGGATCGCGGTGGCCGGCACGCTCGGCCACCTCCAGGACCCAGGACAGATCGACATGCAGGGACATGCTCACGCAGCGGCGCCCCGCGGACTGGTGGCGGTGGCGCACTGCGCGTCCATGCCGGCTTCCAGGTCGTCGAGAAAGGCACCGTGAGTGTCGATGAGGCGCTGGGCGGCAGCCATGCCTGCCGCCCGGGCACCGGAGGTGTCCTCGGCGATGAGACGCTCGATATACCGGTTGAAATCGAGGCCGCGGGCGGCTGCGGCGTCCTTTCCGGCGGCGAGCACGCCGGGCTCGAGTCGCACCTGCGTCTGCTTCTTCGCGCTGCTCATACAACCGAGGGTAGCAGGGTGGTAGCAGCCAAGGGGGCTGGATTGGACTGGCGATACACCTCGCGGGCGCGCATGCGGGTTCAGGCGTCTTCCGACGGCCAGGTCTGCAGAACCTGGTCCAGGCGGCGATAGGCGTCGTCGAACCAGGCGTCGGTCAGAACGACCGTGACTGTCACGGTGGTGAGCGACATCGAGCGGTCCGCGATGGTGACGTGGGCCCGCTCACCGTCCGGATCGAGCTCGATGAGCATCTCGGTCGTGCGCTTGCCCTCGAGCCACGCGACGTCGGCCCCGCCATCGAGCGCGTCCAGGACTCCCTGCCACTCCGTCAGGTCCTCCGGGAAGATCCACGTCGCGATGCTTCCGCGTACGAAAGCGGTGTCGACGATGATTTCTCCGACCAGCGCGTCGGTGCGGGGCGGGTCCTGGGCGGACTTCTTCCCGGTGATCCGTACGATCACGCTGGTGCCCTCGCCCTCCAGACTGATCAGATCGATCGGACCCTCGGACGCCATCGCTACTCCCACCCTCCCCGGTACTTGTGCCCGGCACCATAGCCGACGGCGCTGACCCCGTCTCACCGACGTTCGTTCCCGCTTTCCGTAGGCCGCACGGCGGATGGACTCATCGCCTTCGAACTCCGAGCCCAGGGCTCCTGCCACGGTGGACGCCGAGCCTGCCAACCAGGCCTCAGCCCTTGATCACTCCGCCGGATTCGCCTCCTCGGACAGCGCTGCGTCACCCATACGCTCGGCAGTCCTCCTGTACGCGAACCAGGGCATGAAGAACTGGGTGGTCGGTCCGACCGCCAGTGCGTACAGCACGGTGCCGACACCCACGCTCCCACCGAGCAGCCAGCCCACGGCGAGCACGGTGATCTCGATCAGGGTGCGGATGAACCGGATGGAACGCCCGGTTGCGGCGGACGCGCCGGTCATCAGCCCGTCCCGGGGCCCGGGTCCGAAGCGCGCGCCGACGTAGACGGCGACAGACAATCCGTTGAGGAGGACACCACCGACGAGCAGACCGACCCGGGCGGGAAATCCGAGGTGCTCGGGGATGAGCGAGAGACCGAGATCGGCTGAGTACGCCAGGACGATGATGTTGGCGACGGTGCCGAACTTCGGCCTCTGCTTGAGGGGGATCCACAACAGCAGCACGAGAACACCCACGACGGCGGTGATCGTGCCGAAGCTCTGGAAGGTGTGGTGCTCCAGGCCCTCGGACAGGACGGTCCAGGGGGTGACGCCCAGCGATGCCCGGACCATGACCGCGAGGCTGAATCCGTACAGGGCGAGGCCTATGAACAGTTGGGGCAGGCGTCGCAGCGGACGCTCGCCGAGAGGGACGTAGGTGAGTGGGGGCGGGGGCGGGCCCGTACGGGACCTGAGCGGAGTCGCGGTGCGATCCTCGTGACCGCCCTGGAGTTCGGGCTCGGAGCAGTCCGTGATGTCCTGGTGCATGCCTGGTTGCCTCCAAATGTGCTCGTGCGCCTTCAAGGCCAATGGGGCAACTCTGTAGAGTGATTGGCCCAGATAACATGGCCAATCTCGGGAGAATGGTGTGGCTGACACGAATCCGTTCCCGCTCGTGGGCAGGGTGGGCCGCACGGACCGGACCCTGGGGAGCCGAAAGCTTGCCGCGATGCTGCCCGACCCGGCGGGAACGAGGCCCGCCTACCGTCACCTGGCCCAGGCGATCAGCGCGCTGATCCTGGACGGACGCATCGCGTTGCACGTCAAACTCCCCGCCGAACGGGAACTGGCCGCCGCCCTCAACACCAGCAGGACCACCATCACCGCCATGTACGACCTGCTGCGTGAGAGCGGATACGCGCACAGCCGCCAGGGCTCCGGTACCTGGACGACCCTGCCCGAGGGCCGTACTCCCAGCGGCATTACACGGCTCCTCGGGCCCGAGGACACCGCGATCGACCTGGCCAGAGCCGCACCCGGACTGCCGGAGCAGACGCTCATCGATGCACTCGTCCAAGTCACCCCTCGGCTGGCCGAGCACGCGCACACTCCCGGCTACCACCCCTACGGCCTGCCGGAACTGCGCGCCGCCATCGCCGAGCGTTTCACCCAACGGGGCCTGACCACCGTGCCCGAACAGATCCTGGTGACCTCCGGCGCTCAGCACGCGCTCACGCTCGTCATAGGGCTGCTGTGCCGCCCTGGCGACCGGGTCATGGTCGAGAACCCGTCCTACCCGAACGCTCTGGAGGCCATGCGCCGCGCTCGGCTGCGCACCGTGTCGGTGCCCGTGACCGATACCGGCTGGGATATCGAGATCATCGAATCGACCTTCCGCCAGGTGGTGCCCCAACTGGCCTACCTGATCCCCGACTTCCACAATCCGACGGGCTGCCTCATGCCCGAGTACGAGCGCGTCCGCATCCTGAGCGCCGCGGGGCGCTCCGGCACCTGGCTGGTCGTCGACGAGACCCTGGCCGACCTCGCCCTCGACGTCCCCGCACCGCCGCCTTTCGCCGCCCACACCACGCCCGGTGGAACCGGGCAGGTCATCACCATCGGCTCGATGAGCAAGACGCACTGGGGCGGTCTGCGCATCGGCTGGCTGCGTGCCCCCGCGCGGCTGGTCACCGAACTTGCCGGCCAGCGAGTCGCCACCGATATGGGCGGCTCAGTCCTGGACCAACTCCTGGCCCTCGCCCTGCTGGCTCGGGCCGGGGAACTAATGCCGCCCCGCCTGGAACAGATGCGCCAGCAGCGCGCTGCTCTGGCCGCGGCCCTGGCCGAGCACATCCCGCAGTGGACCTGGCAACTGCCGCCAGGCGGTCTGTCGCTGTGGGTCGACCTGGGCGAGCCCGTCGCCTCGGCGCTGGCCGAGCGGGCGCTGGACAACGGGGTACGCATCGAGAGCGGCGCCTACTTCGCCACCGATCCGGGCATTTTCGAACAACGGCTCCGCATCCCCTACACCACGCCTGTAGAAACCCTGCGCGAGGCTGTACACCGCCTGGCCGCCGCCCTCGCCGATGGCCGCTCGCTCCCGTCCACCACCCGACGACCGCACTGGGTCGCCTGAGAGCGGCCCTGCCTGCCGTCGCTTCACCGTTCCTGGACAGTGGAACGACTCGCATGACGAGGTGGACGGTTGGACCAGCCTCATCACCGAGCCTCCGTGTAACGGTGTCGGCCTGGTGGAGACGCCCAACCTGATCATCAAGGCGCCGAAGGGCCATCAGCTCAAGGTGCGCTTGGCTGCTTACCACGGCTCCGAACTGGCCCACAAGGACATCGAAAAGCTCTAGCCAGATAGCGCGGCGACTCCAGATTGCCTGAGGTGGTCCGGTGTCGGCGCGCTACCGGGTGCGCTCGCCCCTGGACAGGTGCGGAACGATGGCTGCGATCGGCGTGGCAGTCCCCTGCTCGACGCGGCGCTCGGCTGATTGCCAGTTGGGCCATGGTGTACGAAGTGTCTGCCGACAGCAACGAGCAGCTGTCATGGTTGAGAGTAGGGTCCCCGCCGTGGCCGGCGGGCTAGGCAATGCTTCTTGGATCTCCTGACAGGGGTGGGGAGTTGGGGCCAGGCTGGCTGCATCCCCGACTCCAGCATGTCCGGCGGGGTGCCGGTCGGCACCTGCACTGCGCTCTCGCCCGGCCCGCGCCCGTACACGGACGACGAGGTGCGGGACTTGATCCGTGCGGCGGCCAGGCGGCCCGCCACGTCCGGCTCCGAGGGCCCGACCGACGTTGCAGTCCTACGGGCCGAGGCGATACCCGTCGAGGACGGGGTGCCGAGCGACGAGGCGCTGTTCTACCTGGTGGGTGACTCCCGGTTCGTACTGATCGGAGAGGCATCCGCGCGGGACGCTCTTGAGCCGATCAGCGAAGATCAGGGAAGATCAGGGAAGAGGAGCGCCGCGGGCAGTGAGCCAGAGTTCGTACCACTCCTCTCGGCTGAGGTCTGGTTCCTGCTGCGCGGCGTCACGGCAGGCGCGGATACGTTCAGGACGCACGCTTCCGATCACCGGCACGATCCCGGCCGGATGCCGCTGGAGCCACCACAGCAGAATCGTCTCCGGCGTCGTGCCTTTCTTGTCGGCCAATGACGTGATGAGCTGCGCGGTCGCGTACTCGTCCGGCGTCTGCTGCCGACCCGTGAAACGGCCCTGCGCGAGTGCCCCCCATGCCTGCAGGGAAATGCCGTTCTCCTGGCAGAATTCGAGCGTCCCGAACGGGAAGCCGATTCCAGCGGCTTCCGGGGTGTTCACGAGGACACCGGCTTCGAGCCAGTCCCGCCGCTGCAGGCTCATCTCCAGCTGATTGGCGACCAGCGGGACGTCGAGACGTGCCTGGAGAGGGGCCATCTGCACGGCGCCCATGTTCGACACACCGAACCGTCGCACAATGCCCTGCCGGTGCAGCGATGTCAGTGCCTCGGCGATCTCGTCCGGGTCTGCCAAGGGATCCGGCCGGTGCAGTAGCAGCACATCGATGACGTCAGTACGCAGACGAGCCAGGCTCTCCTCGACCCGCCGGGCGATGCTCTGCCCACGGAGGTCGTAGATGCCGGGCCGCTCGCCGTCTGCAAGACGGATACCGCACTTGGTCTGCACGACGATGCGCTCACGCAGTCCTGGGGTGCGGGCGAGAACCTCACCGAAGACTGCCTCACCCTTCCCGTGCCGGTAGATGTCGGCGTGGTCGAACGTGCTGATCCCGCAGTCCAGCGCCGCCTCGATTGCTGCCTCGGCATCTGCAATCTCCGGCGCGCCGTAGGGCTCGGTATCCCAACTGCCGCCGAGCCCCATGCACCCGTACAGCAGCCGCCCACCGCTCGTCCCCGCATTCGTCGTCACACCGTCACCTTACGACGCAGCATCAGCAGCAGCTGTCCACAGGCCGTCTGTAAGGCGCAAGCGGAACATAAGGCGCCCAATCCCGCCCCCTGAGGGTCAGTGGAGGCACAGCCGCGGCGAAGTCGGTCTGCTGGACGGGGGGCAGGCGGCCCTCAGTTCCCCGCGGAGAGAGCGGCTCGGTGCGGTCGGCACCGGGCCGACGCCCTGAGGCCTGCAGATGATGCAGACCTCAGGGCGCGGTGTGTCAGTGCTTCGTGACGGCGTCGAGTGCGTTGACGATGCCGTAGCCGTAGAAGCCGTTCACCCGCCTGTGGCCTTTGCAGGTCGAGTCTTCGATGCCGTTGCCGTCGGGGTCGTACAGTCCGGTCGGGCAACCGGGGTTGTCCGCCTGGGCCTTGAGCAGCGCCTGCAGAGCCTGCGGGCCGGCCCACGGGTGGGTGCTCTTGAGGAGTGCCGCGACACCGGCCACGTGCGGGCCGGCCATCGAGGTGCCCTGCAGGAAGGCGTACCCGTTGTTGGGCATGGTGGCCAGGATCCGGCCGTTCTTCGACGGGGTGTCCGGGATCTGGTACTTGTCGCCGCCCGGGGCCGCGACGTCGACGACGCCGAGTCCGTAGCTGGAGTAGTACGACTTCAGGTTCTGCACGCCGGTCGCCGAGACCGTGACGACACCCGGCAGCTGGGTGGGGATGTCGAAGCACTTGTGCGGGTCTACGGTCCGCGGGGCCGGGGTGGTGTCGTCGGGGCTGGATTCGTCGACGATCGCGTCGGAGTCGAGGTCGTGGTTCGAGTTGCCCGCGGACGCGACGTGCAGCGTGCCCTTGCTCTGTGCGTACAACGAGGCCCGGTTGACCGCGTCGACGATGGCCTTCTGGTCCGGGTCGTCGAGGCAGTTGTAGAGCCACGGGTCGATGTAGTAGCTGTTGTTGGTGATCTCGACGCCATGGTCGGCGGCGAAGACGAACGCGCAGACCACACTCTCCGGGAAGAAGAGGCTGGTCTTCGGGTCGCTCACCTTGATCGAGGAGACCTTGACGCCCGGAGCAACTCCGGCCACGCCGATGCCGTTGCGGGCGGCGGCTATCTCACCGGCGACGTGCGTGCCGTGGTAATCCTCCGCCGGGTCGTATGGACGCCAGGCACCCTCGCTGGTGTCCGCAACGCCGCCCACGCAGTTGGCGGACTGACGCTTGGAGAAGTTCGCGGCGAGGTCGGGGTGGGTGTCGTCCACACCCGTGTCGATCACGGCGACAGTGACGTTCCTGCTACCCGGGTTGACCTTGGCTGCCTTGTCCGCACCGATGGCGCGCAGGTCCCACTGGTCGGCCTCGAGCGGCTCGGTGCCATCGGTGGCGGCCGTACGGGCCTGGGCCTTGGCGCTGTCCACGTACTCCGGGGCGCCCATCTCGGTGGTGCTCGCAGGGGCGAGAGCGGCGGTACGCGTGGCACCCGCGCTCTGCACGCCCTTGACCGTGCGTATCTGCTTGGCGAAGTCGGGGTTCGCCGAGTGGACGACGATGACGCCGATCTTCTCGTAGGTGATGACAACGGTGCCGCCGGCTTCGGCTATCGCCTTCTCAACGGCCTTGATTTTGCCGTGGTTCGCCTTGGTGTTGACCACGTACGAGAGCTTGGGGCCGTCCGTGGTCGCTGTGGCAGGGGTGTCCTGCACGGCGGCCTGGGCGGAGGCGACGCCCGGCAGGAAGCCGAGCGACGCGGTCAGCGCCAGTCCGGCCGGTACCGCGAGGGCGGCACGCAGGCGTCTGGAGCGCAGATGAGCCATGGAGGTACTCCACATCATCAAAGGGCTGCCCGAATTGTGTACGCACGGGCGAGGTACGTGACGAAGCAAGCTAGCGTCGATCAAGCGTGCGTATCAATGGCCAACGGCAATAGGCTTCCTTACTTGTTTCCGACTCCCCGTAGACATTTCGCCCACCGTGCGATGCTGAAGATCGTTGCCGTCGGTGGCAGTGCGTCCCGGGCGACAGCCCGGCCAGGGCACGTCGGGGCCGGTCACCCCGTGGTTGCTGGTGCTTCCCGATCGCACCGGGTCGTCGGCCGGCTGCATCTCCAGCCCACACGATCAAGAGTCCTCGCGGACTGGGGTGTTGGTGAGAACCGTGACACCAGGGGCCAAATAGTTGGTCTTACGTTGGCCCCTGGTGTGGGGTACCGACTACGGGGTACCGACAACGGTCAACGGGCAGCCGGGTTCATGCGTAGGTCGCGAGGACCGCGCTCAGCGGACAGCCTCGGACTGGACCGTCCACGTGGTGTGAAACGTCATTCCTTGACAGCGAATGTCGGTGTCTTCCTTCAACTTCACGGCGTCAGCCAGCACGAATGGCAGGTTGGCCTGGCTGAGGTCAAGCGTGGGCAGCGTGCCCACGCCGGTTGTGGACAGTTCGATCTGATCGTGGCAGTACGTCATGTCGTCGGCGTTCGCAACGGTGTCGACAACGACGTCGCCGGCGGCGATGGAGATCAGCTTGGCCCTTACGTTGCTGTTCGGGTTGGTGAAAGTGAGGGTGACGTCTGCGGTTTCGCCGGGCAGCATCTTGCCGGTTTGCCCGCCGGTAACCGTGATGGGGGCGAAGGACTCGGCGGAGCCCGTCACGGCGTCCGATGTGCTCTGCTGGATGAACGCGGCGATGGCGAATCCGCCGATCCCGAGGATTGTGCCGACGACGGTGACGCCGAGCACGGTGCGGATTTTCGTGTTGAGGCGCATGGGGGTTCCTTTACATCGGGATGAAGCCTCGCGGCCGGCAAGCTGGAGGGGGGTACAGGTGCGCCGTTGGCTGCTGGCGTGGCGTGGGGATTGCGGGCCGCCCATGTGCCGGTAGTGC
This sequence comes from Streptomyces sp. NPDC060064, assembly GCF_042736455.1. Classification (NCBI taxonomy): domain Bacteria; kingdom Bacillati; phylum Actinomycetota; class Actinomycetes; order Kitasatosporales; family Streptomycetaceae; genus Streptomyces; species Streptomyces sp. NPDC060064. The sequence goes on along the minus strand of NZ_JBHWWF010000005.1, from coordinate 112,224 downwards.
CGTTGACCGAAACGGTCGTCGTGGCTGTCAGGCCGGGCCTGACCACGGCTTCGCCCATTGCCGGTCCGGCGATGCCGAGGGCGGCAGCGACAACGATGGCGGTACGCATACCAGTGGAGCGCCGCAGGACCTGGAGTCTCAGGAGGTACCTCCGCGGCTCGGGTCCGCGTCTGGAGACGGCCGGTTCACGGCGCCATTCGTCAGCCCCAATGATCACGTGATGGGCAACGCCCGACCTGCACAATGGTCACGGATTGTCCGCCGGACACGCACCGCCATGGCGTCGTCGACGGCTTCAGCACCGGACGCCATTCTTTCCGGCTGTTCAAGGCTTCGTAGTACAGCTCGGCGACTTCGGACGGCTCCGCGACCACCTGGTTCAGGGCGTCGACAGCCAACATCCTGAGGCCGATGGGGAATTCCGGCATTGGGTCCGAGGGACCGTAGTGCGGGCAGGCCGGTTCGCCACCCGGACATGGTGCGACGACCAGGGCAGCCGCGGCCACGGCGCGCATGGCGTCGGAGGCGTCCAGTGAGTCCGCGGTGCCGGCTCGACGGCGAAGTCTGCGGCGTCCTCGTTTGTCGAGGGGGCCGATGCCCCAGGCGCCCATGGTGATCTCCTCCAGGAGTCCGCGGCGTCGGCGTGGTCAGGAGCGGCAGGCGATTCCTCCGCGAGTTCGCCCGCAGGCGGAGCGCCACCTCGCCGGTGCTGTGCGCTGCGGCCATCGAGGTGCCCGAGAGTGGGGCGAAAGCGGCGCTGTGATCGCGGGGCCCGACCCTGCCCTCGAACTCGGGTTTCGTCGAAGGACACGTCAACGGGATCAAGATGCTCAAGCGCCGGATGCTTGAGCCCACCGACCGAAAAAACGCCACAAAGCAGGCGTACGCTGGTCAGAACGCCGTATTGCACCGCGAGTGAACGCTGGAGGCGGCGCATGACCGACCCTCACGGCTTCCTCAAGATCCCCCGTCGGCCCGTCCCGCCGCGCCCCATCGAGGAACGGCTGAGCGACTGGAACGAGGTCTACGCGGGCCAGGCGCTGCTTCCGCTCGTGTCCGAACAGGCCGGGCGCTGCATGGACTGCGGCCTGCCGTTCTGCCACAGCGGCTGCCCGCTGGGGAATCTCATCCCCGAGTGGAACGCGTACGCGACGCAGGGCGACTGGCGAGCCGCGGCCGAGCGGCTGCACGCGACGAACAACTTCCCCGAGTTCACCGGGCGCCTGTGCCCGGCGCCGTGTGAGGACGCCTGTGTGCTGGCCATCAACGCCGATCCGGTGACGATCAAGAACGTCGAGCAGGCCATCGCCGACCAGATCTGGGAGCGCGGGTACGCGCCACCGCAGCCGCCCGAGCGGCTCAGCGGCAAGACCGTCGCCGTCATCGGCTCCGGGCCCGCGGGACTGGCAGCGGCCCAGCAGCTGACCCGGGCCGGCCACACGGTCGCGGTGTACGAGCGCGCGGACCGAGTCGGCGGACTGCTGCGCTACGGCATCCCCGCGTTCAAGCTGGAGAAACGGCACCTGGACCGCCGAATCGAGCAGATGCGGGCGGAGGGCACCAAGTTCCGCACGGAAGTGGACGTCGGCACCGATCTCGACGCCACCGAGCTCAGGAGGCGTCACGACGCGATCGTCGTCGCCGTCGGAGCCATGGAGCGCCGGGAGCTCCCCGTCCCCGGCCGCGAGCTGTACGGCATCCATCAGGCCATGGAATACCTGACCCTCGCCGACCGGGTCAGAGAAGGCGACTACGCCTCACCCCCCATCACCGCCGAGGGCAAGCATGTGGTGATAGTCGGTGGCGGGGACACCGGCTCGGACTGTCTGGGCACCGCCCTCCGCCAGGGCGCCGCCTCCGTGGTGCAGCTGGACATCAACCCGGAGCCCGGCGATGCCCGGCCGGACACCGACCCCTGGCCCACGTATCCGAAGGTCTACCGGATCTCCCATGCCCACGAAGAGGCCCGAGGGCGGGAGGGCACGGATCCGAGGGTCTTCTCCTCCGCCACCCTCCGCTTCGAAGGGGGCCCGGCCGGCCACGTGCACACGCTGCGCCTGACGGAAGTGGAACCCGAGGCCAGAAGGCCGCTGGCGGACACCGAGCGGGTGATCCCGGCGGAGCTGGTCCTGCTCGCCCTTGGCTTCTCCGGTCCCGAACGGGGCACCGGCCTGATGAAGCAGCTCGGGCTCACGCTGGACGAGCGCGGAAACTTCGCGCGGGACGCCGCCTTCGCGGCCCAGGCGGCCGAGACGCCCGAGACGGCGGAGACGGCGGAGACGGCCGTGCGGACGGTGCGGACCGTCCGCACCAAGACGGACGGGATCTTCGTCGCGGGCGACGCGGGACGCGGCCAGTCCCTTGTGGTGTGGGCCATCGCGGAGGGACGTGCCGCCGCGGCGGCCACGGACCGCTATCTGACCGGCTCCACCGTGCTCCCGGCCCCCATCACTGCAAAGGACCGGCCCCTGGCGGCGTGATGCCCGGGGCCGGCCGCTGCCCCGGCGGGCGCGGCCCGAACCTGCCGCGCATCCTCCCCCCTCGGCTGTAAAGTGACCGGTGTAACTCCTGTGTGACCCTGGCTGTCGAACCCGCTGGTGAGCGCAGGGAAATGGCCATCTGGGTCGTGACGGTGATGCGCATGGTCACGTGAACCAGTCCCGCAGTGCTCGGCCTCGACTGCGCCGCCGTGCAACTGGCGGTGGGTTTGGTCCGTACCTGTGCCAGGGCCCAGGGTCAGTGGCCCTGGGAGCAGCTACTGAAGGATCTCGTCACCGACCGGACCGACCGCTGATGGATCCACCCGCCCTCGCTAGCCGGCCATAGGGGCGGACGTGGCCGACGAGGTGCGCATCGGTCTGCTCGGTGGCTTGGACGTGGGGGGGGGGGGCCCCCCCCCCCCGGGGGGGCCCCAAGGTGTGTTGCACCCCCCCAACCGGTGACGCGCCAAAAAAACCAGTGAATTATA